>JARFPK010000033.1 GCA_029167045.1 Candidatus Methanocrinis natronophilus | reverse complement strand
CAAACCACCAAATGCCAACGACCTCTACTTGCCCATCTCATGAAGACATTGTGTCTAACTCATGCAATATTAATATGTTCCGATTTTCATCAGCATGGGTGGCCCTGTGGGCCATGAACGTTTCGTTTACCTCTTCGCTCTCTTCTGCAGCCCTTGAAAGCCAACGCCTCACTGTATCCAGCTTAAATCTTTAACGAGATGAGGATCTGATCTTCTTCTCTCCTCAGATCATAAAAGACCGTGTTATTCCTCCCGCAAAACACCCGACCGCAATGGCGGCAGATGTACTTTTGGACCTTCCCGCTTTAGGCAATATATGTACCGTTACCGATAACGTTTCCTTCGCCGGTTACACCATGAAAAGTACAATCTTCGTTAGGGAAATCAACCTATTGAGAGGTCACCACCAAGCTATGCAGAAGCCTGGATTAAAAAATTTGCTAACTAGGAATTGTAATAGGTCCTGAAAAGGACTATAAACGATTTTAAAATCGGTGGTGAATAAAGGGGTTGGTCCGAGCTTCCGCCCCGCCTTCAAGCTTTGAGCTTGGACTTGGCGATGTACTTGATCAGGTCAGGGGCTAGCCTTGTTCTCCTATGGATGGCGGCGGAGGCGTCCTCGATGGACTCGCCCTGCTTGATGAGGGCCCCGATCTCCTCGATCGCCTCTTCGTCGACGACGTAGTCTTGAACCTGGCGATGGATAATTTAAATAGTAGCATGAGGAGGGCCCCCTTAGGAGTGATAGGGGTTATCTCGATAGCATTTCGACCGCTTCGCCCATCGTAATCACCCTGGACGCAGAAGCTCGTAGTATCAGCATGAACCTCTTGAACTCCGAGATCCTTTTCGGCCTCACTTTCCAGTAGACAGTCGTAGGCCATGCTTGCCGTTTCAGACGAAAGCGGTTTCAGATCGCTCGCGGATCTTGGGCATGGGTTCCTTTAAAAGCAATTAACGAGTTGTCGTACCTTACATTCCTTAGCGATTCAAGTTGCTGAGATGATATAACTCTCGCAAGGCGATAATACGCAGTGCCAGTTCGAAGTGAAGGATAGTTCGACTGACTAAAAATCTACCAGGAAAGAGAAAGGGGCCTAACCCCCAACGACATCGAAATACTTTTAATCTGTCAAAACGATCTTTCTTTCTGGTAGGTGATGAAAATTAGATCCGAATGGCGAATATTCCTGATCTGTGGGGTTATCGTTACAGCTTTTTCAGGGTGCATTAATGCCTCCGATGATAGCTCAACAGAACCGATGATAAATGATGAAATTATCGAAATTGAGATCAGAGGTTTCTCATTTCAGCCAGCATCGATCACCGTACCTGCTGGAACAGAAGTAAAATGGATCAACTTCGATCCATTTGCTCATACAGTTACAGCCGATGACGGGTCGTTCGATTCGGGCAGCATCAGGGGCAACGGTGGCGAATTCTACCTGACCCTATCCGAACCCGGCACCTTCCTGTACCACTGTATCCCCCACCCGCAGATGAGGGGCGAGATCGTTGTAACTGCTGCGGAGATGTCGAACCATCCGTCGGGCGAGCGTCCGAGGGTGAAGGTGGAGCTGGTGGCGGAGGGCTTTACAGCGCCTATGGGGTTGATTACCGCGAGAGACGGGACGGGAAGGATGTTCTACGTCGACCAGATCGGCCTGGTCAAGATAGTCTATCTGAACGGAACCGTCCTTGACGAGCCGTTTATTGATCTCACCGACCGGATGATCGAGCTACGGACCGGCTTTGACGAGCGCGGCCTCCTGGGGCTCGCCTTCCATCCGGAGTTCTCCGAGAACGGCAGAGTATTCGTCTTTTACACCGGACCCCTGAGGCCCGAGGCTCCCGATGGCTGGGACTCGACCAACAGGCTCTCGGAGTTTTCGATATCCTCCGACGACCCGAACAGGGTTGATATGGACTCAGAGAGGGTAATTCTTTACATCGACAAGCCCCAGTTCAATCACAACGGTGGAACGATCGAGTTCGGCCCGGACGGATACCTCTACGTCCCCCTGGGTGACGGCGGCGGCGCTAATGACGTCGGAATCGGCCATCCCCCTGACGGAAACGGCCAGAACACTACGACCCTCCACGGCAAGATCCTCCGGATCGATGTCGAGGTGACGAGCGATGATGCGGCTTACGGGATACCGGCCGATAACCCCTTTGTGGACGACGACGAGATCCTTTCGGAGATCTACGCTCTGGGGTTCAGGAACCCCTGGAGGATCGCCTTCGATACCGGGGGGGAGGGTGCCCTCCTCGTCTCCGATGTAGGCCAGGATCTATGGGAGGAGGTGAACCTTGTGGTTAAAGGCGGCAACTACGGTTGGAATATCCGAGAGGGTACCCACTGCTTCGATCCGGCCGACCCCCTCAATCCTCCGCCTCTCTGTCCTGAGGTCGACGCCAGAGGCGAAATGCTGATCGACCCTGTGATCGAGTACGGCCACCATCTGGGAACGGCGGTAGTGGGAGGTTACATCTACCGGGGCCAGGCTCTTCCGGAGATGGAAGGGAGATACATCTTCGCAGACTGGTCGAACAGCTTCTCGACGGGCAACGGAACCCTCTTAGTCGCAACGCCCTCTTCAGAAGGGTTATGGGCCTGGGAGGAGGTCGAGATCGCCGACAGTCCCAGCGGCAGGCTAGACCTATTCATCCGGTCCTTTGGGATCGATGACGAAGGCGAGATCTACGTCCTAACATCATCTCGGCTCGGGCCGGTCGATCGCACTGGAGCGATCTTCAAGATCGTACCAGCTTAGGGATAGCTTCATGGGCTAATGCGGAGACCGATTATGGTCTCCAACCAATTTTTTGGTTTTATCGGAGATTCGCTACCTTAGCACCTTGGATCGGTTCTGAGGCCAAAATTTCGGACAATGCTAACTGGTTCTAGCGTCTAAGGTTCCTCCGTTATAGGATTTTCAACCCGGCTGGATGTTGTGGTTCAGGCTAAAGATGTTGTCTGGGTCGTATCTAGCCTTTACCGCGGCGAGCCGCTGGTACTTGGCCTCTCCACCGTAGCTGGCGATGGTCCGCTTCCTACCTTCGTCGGTGATGAGGTTGATGTAGGTGCCGTCGGCAGCGTATGGGGCCATGTCGGAACCAAGCGCTTTTACCCAGGCGATACCTCGTTCGTCGTCAGAGGCATCGGTCCACTGTCCGAATGGATATACGAGCCATGCAGCATCACGGTTCGCCATGGGCCAGTCCCCGGCCTGCCTTGCGATAGCACCTCCCCACGAGGAGATGGTCTGAGCGGACGCAGACGGCACGATCATATCAAGGGCTCGATCACAGAACCTCTCCACCGCTTCGTCGGGCAACGCCGGGAGCAGTTCCGCCGAACCATAGTATCGAAATCCGGCCTGGGAATCGAAAGCGCTCTGGATATCAGCATAGGACATCTCCGCTATCATCTCCCCCCCGGGACCCAGCTCGAAGAGCGGCGCTAACGCCTTACGAGCCTCAGATTCAGAACCAGCGTAGAAGGCGTTTACGAGCAGGGAGAGGCGGTTGACAAGATGGGAGGGGACAAATTCCTCGGGCGGAGCCGTCAGGTACACAACCTCGACGTTCAGCTCATCCGGTGCACCGGCCTCGAATAAGTCGCGTACCCTGCGCACAACCTTTGGGCCTTCTTCGGGTGGAAAGATCAGCAAGGCCATCGTCGCCGCAGGCAGGGGATGAAGCCGAAAGGTAAAGTTCGTCGCCACGCCAAAGTTGCCCCCGCCGCCATGGAGCGCCCAGAATAGCTCAGGATGCTCCTCTTCCGATGCGACGACGATCCCGCCGTCAGAGGTAACGAGTTCCACCGAGAGCAAGTTGTCACACGCCAGCCCGAACTTGCGAGATAGATATCCCCACCCACCACCAAGCGTGAACCCTGCGACGCCAGTGGTAGAGGCTGTACCACCGGTCGTGACCAGCTTATAAGGCTCGCAAGCACGAGCGACGTCGCCACATGTTGCTCCCCCGGCGACATGGGCGATACGGGCTTCCGGGTCGACCTCGACCGCGTTCATGGGGCGCAGGTCGATCATAAGACCACCGTCGGTGACCCCCCAGCCGGCGACGCTGTGGCCTCCACTACGAACAGCGATCTCGAGGCCAAGATCTAGACCAAAGCGAACCGCACTCACGACGTCTTCCGTTCCGGCGCATTGGGCGATGATGGCAGGGCGGCGGTCGATCATCTTGTTGTATACCTGCCGGGCCTCATCGTAAGCCGGGTGATCGGGGAGCATGATTTCGCCATCAAAATTTTTGCTCAGATCCTCAAGGGCGGCGCGATCGATCTTTCCGGTCATGGTAATCCTCTTTTACTCTGAAGCTGAAGCATCCGAAGCGTATCGAATCTTTCGACGCCTAGGACATCATCTGGCCTTTGGTATAAGGTCTCTCGACGACGTAAGGTATCTCAAGAAACGCTGCCATCGATGACGTCACCAGAACCCTCCTATCAACCAATTCAGTAAAGGTCTCATCATCTACCAATGGATCCACCTCTGCTCCCCCCATCATCTGGCCTTTGGTATAGGGTCTCTCGACGACGTAAGGTATCTCAAGAAAATCGGCGATCGATGACGTCACCAGAACCCTCCTATCAACCAATTCAGTAAAGGTCTCATCATCTACCAATGGATCCACCTCTGCTCCCCCCATCATCTGGCCTCTTGTATAGGGTCTCTCGACCACATAAGGTATTTCAAGAAAATCGGCGATCGATGACGTCACCAGAACCCTCCTATCAACCAATTCAGGAAACGTCTCATCATCCGCCGCTGGAGCCGGCTCTACCTCTGCTACATCGACCTCCTCGGCCACATCAGCCTCCTCAAAGATCATCTCGGAGAAGATCCCGGATACGTCGATAGTGGATACGTCCAGGAACACCGGTGCGGGAGCGGTCACGTTAACTTCAATCTCTGGTGTCACTCCAACCGCCTCAACCTCGGCTACATCGACCTCCTCGGCCATATCAACCTCGTCGAAGATCTCAGATACGTCGACGGTGGATACGTCCACGAACTCCGGATCGGGAGCGGTCACGTTGTTTGCTGTCACGTTGTTATCATTATTTGCTGCGTCTGGATTTACGTCGTTCAGGGATGCGATCATCGAATCGGCGAAAAGAGACTCGGAATCCGACATCAGATTTACAGTTGAGTCCGACTGGCCGATCCCGGGTACTATCAGAATGAGTGCGGATAGAACCCCCACGATTACGGCGATAGACTTCATAGAAACTATTATTTTAGTTTCGCAATAGATAAATGTTTTGGTAAAACATTAAATATTTCTAAAAGATATTTATCAAACTCGAAGTCGTTAATATAACTGGATACAATATCTCAGCAATTGCTCGAAAAATTGCGGCGATACACAACGCAGTAAGCTGCAACGTATTCGTCAAAATCAAACTGCGTTCGTCGCAGCCTCTTTGACAGATAAAAATATAGAGGTGGGTGGAGCAAGAGAACGAGGAGGTGAAGATCGCCTCCAGATTACCAGGACCGGGCAAACTACAGCCCCGCTACTGGCGGATCACCGCCCCGCCCTCGACTCACCACCTCCTCGCCTTAGCATCTTTAAAACCCTCGCCGTCCTTATATCGGCGACGACGTACCTGATCCTCGTTTCCCCTTCCATTCTATGGGTCGCCTCTACCCGACGGGCCATATCGTCCTCAAAATCCCGTGCTTGACCCATCAGCCTGCATAAGTTCGCTGCCATCTATATCTCCTCCTAACAGGGACCAACCGCCGTTCTCCGATCGCCGGTCTCCTGGATGCGGTAGCTATCAGTTGATCCTCGGTAGAGAGATGCAACATCCATTGAGAGCTTTCCGCGATGCTGCTACTTTTATGATTTCTCTGCCCGAAAACCGGTCTCCAGGGTAATGGTAAAAGTGGTTTTGGCATCATGATTCATCAGGAGAATTCGATGGTCATCTCCCAGGAGACTCTCTGTTCGGATACGGCTTACAATACTATCTGTCTTGAACCTTAATTATTCTTTTGCCCCATCCATCCCACGGGGAGGAGGAAACGGCAACTTTCAGACTCCTGCCGCCTTCGATGCCATCTGGGCTATCCTGGGTCTCAAGAGAGGTGGCATCTGGGGTTGGAGCTCCTCTCCTGGCCCTCTACGCTTTCTTCGACGACAACGTTCCTGCCACCGTCCACAAGTCTGCTATGGTGGAGGCTCTTGATGTGGCTGGTAATGAGGATGTCACCATCGTCATCATCCCCGGAGTCAACCAACTATCTTTGAGGGCTGATTCCCCCGGCTCCGATCTGGTCGGATGGGTCGATATATCCCACAATCTGGCGGCTGAAGTGCTGGATCTGATCGTCTCCTCCCCCCTTGAGAGGGTGGATTCTAATCGAACTTCCCGTGAGGGAGGACGTTTCTTCTCCATGAAATCGAACATCTCATCTATGCCACTGACCTTCTCCTCCACCAGGTCAATATCCTCCATCAGCAGCATCAGCAATTCTATATATTATGGACGGCGAAGTAGATTACGGACCATTCCTAAAAGCTTTATCAGGTGCAGATCCTATTCAAGCAAGACGTTTTGCAGCTGCGAAGGCTCTTGAGATTGGATGGGGCGGTGTCTCAAAAGTCTCTGCCATAACTGGATTTTCGCGAAATACTATCAATAAGGGAATTCAAGAGCTTGAGAGCAATGAAGAACTAAAGTTGCCTGAAAGGCTCCGCAAGCCAGGTGGTGGTCGAAAAAGAGCTGAGAATAGAGAGCTAAATCTGATGAGCAACCTCGAAGACATAATGAAAGAGAGCACAGCAGGCGATCCAATGAGTTCCAATGAGTCTTCTCAAATGGACGCATAAATCAACCTATGCTATCGCTGAAGAACTGCAATTAAGAGGTCATAAAGTTAGTCACGATACAGTGAGACGGCTATTGAAGGAAAGCGGCTATTCGCTTCAAGCTAATCGAAAGACATTAGAAGGCAAATCAGCTACTGAGAGAGACAGTCAGTTCTGATATATTAATAATCAAGCAGCTAAATTCATTGATGCAGGCGACCCTGTAATTTCTGTAGATGCAAAGAAAAAGGAGCTTGTAGGTGATTATAAGAATTCAGGCAGAACTTGGAGACAAAAGGGACAGCTAGAACTGGTAAATGTGTACGATCTTCCCTCTAAAGCGATTGGTGCCGCGATTCCTTATGGGGTTTACGGCACAATCTAAAAATCAAGTGATTTCGCGTTTTTGGAAATATACCGCTACTTTACTTTAACTCTCTATTTCTAAGGTCTTATCGAACCTGAGCAAGTACAATATTATTCCAGAATAAGTTGTTCAATATAACAATATAATATCATATATTAAATATTGTGGAGATAGCGTCAGCTATAAGTTAATCATAATACTATTTTTATTAAAATAGCTTTAACCAGGATCGTGGAAAGGGGCAAACATGAATAGAGCTTCGAACAACGTTATGCCAGGCTTTCCGAATATTCCAGCTCTCTTCAAGGCGGAGAGCTTCATTTGATCTTCTATTCCTGGAGTATGTAGCTGCTTTTTCCTGTGAGTTTTAAGGCTTGTAGAATAATAATTTTCTATGGCGTTGTTAGTAGCAGGGGCACCATCAACGAAATAAAATGCTGTGAGGTTAGGCCATAGCTTTTCGATTCTCCTCAACCTTTTCCTCACAGCTATCTCGAAAGATTCTATTCTATCGACCAAATTATGGAAATTTTTTAACGCATCATGATAGGGTCTCTGTTCCAAATTTTGGCCTTTTCTTCTGCGTTTGAGTTTAAGGGTATGGACGAAATTTGTAAATTGCCGCTTTGCCCCTCGAAACCATTGATTATATTTTTCCTTGTCACAGACCTTCATAACCTGTTCTTCATCCGCCAAGCGCTTGAGAAATTCAATCTCAAGGTCACGATTGTAGAAAATATTCAGCATTTCATATTTAGTCAATTCCTGTTCGATTGTTGTGTTCTTGGGAAAATCGAGAACTATAAGCTGGTTCAAGTGAAACAAGCAGAGTTGATGGGTCGCTTTGTTGCCGAAAATTTCTTCAATTATACCCTCATATCCCCTGTATAAGTCGGTCACGATGAATATCGGTTTATCTGTGTCTAGATGTTCCTTAAAAAATTTTATTATAGTTTCGCGGTCTTTCGAGTCTGAGAGTTTTTCTGCAATCACTTGGTTCGTTAAAGCGTCAAGAAGGGTTAACCGGTACTTCTGGTTCCTACCAGCCTTAGGATGCTGTTCATCGTAATGGACGACGCGAATATCTGCTGACTCGAATAACTTTGATCTGTCCAAAGCTTGCCTTACCATATTACGTATCGTATCCTTATCGCGGGGGATCAGGAAATTGAGTGTTGATTCGATTCCTTCATATGATACATGATGAAATCTCAATAGCTGGCAGATTTCTGAGAGAATATCGAATAGCTGTCCAGTCAGATCATCCCAAAAGCCGCTGTCCTCGGAGACGTTTTTCCGGCAAGCAGGGCAGAGATATCTACCTACTTTAACCGTTCCGAGGTGCTCTTTGCATCGATGGTTGAAGCCGTTGTGAACCATTTGTGTACTGCAGTCGGGGCAAAGCGGCGGTGAAGCTTTACGAAATACTCCCTTTGCAGTAAACTCATAGTCGTCGGGATACGCACCAAGGATACGGTAGAGAATTTCGCGATACGGAAAATTTATCAAGTTTAAGTGTATCTGGGTCATTGGAGGGTCACACTGGGTAGTTCTCCTCAAAGGTTAATAACTTTTGGGAGAATCTATCCAGCCTCCAACTTCATCACTGGAAAAATAGGTTGTGCCGGGTTTACGATCTTAAAAGAGATGATGGGGTCGTTAATGTTGGAAAAAGCCACTATACTGCAGAATTTGCAGTTGAGAGTATAAGACAATGGTGGAATTTTGTGGGAAAATATCATTATGCAGGCTGTAAAAATTTACTCATTTGCGCCGATGGAGGAGGTAGCAACGCAAGCCGTAACAGGGGCTGGAAGTTCTTTTTGCAGCAATTAGCAGACGAAATTGGAATAGCCATTACTGTAAGTCATTTTCCACCTGGTACAAGTAAGTGGAATAAGATCGAGCATTGCATGTTCTCGTTCATAAGCATGAATTGGCGAGGGGAGCCATTATCCAGCTATGAAACCATTATCAAGTTAATCGGATCGACCAGGACGAAGAAGGGGCTAAAAATCGAGGCTCGATTCGATGAACGAGAATATGAATCGGGAATAAAGATATTGGATGAAGATATGGCGCGATTAAAAATTAGTTTGGATGAATTATATCCTATGTGGAATTATTCCATAGAACCACGTGTAACTATATCTAAATCGAAAGAGATTGTATAAATTATTTAGCGTCAAGCCCTAAGTCAGGCCACCCCCTTGCAGAGCTCCCCCCGCTCCAGATCCTCTATGAAGTAGTCCCGGGGGGTCTTGAGGCCCAGGAGGAGGCAAAGCTTCCTTTTCGCGTAGAAGGGGACGAGGCGTAGCGTCTCCCGCAGGAACCACTTGGGGTAGAGCCTCTTGATCTTGTTGTACCGAAACCACGATAGGTCGTAGTACCGGGCGTTCATCTCCCAGGTGATATAGGCGACCTCCTCGGCGGTGAGGTGCTTCGTATTTAAATTCGCGTGGAGGCCGTCGTAGAAGCGGTAGTCGTCGCAGGCGACGAGCCCCATCGCCAGTAGCTCCTCTGCCATCTCGGTCTTGGGGTAGGGGGTGCTGATGTAGAAGATCGGTATGTCGACTTTGAGCTTTCGAGCCAGCTCGAAGTTCGACCAGAGGTCCTCGGCGTCGTCCTCGGGGTTTCCGCCGATCAGCCCCGCGGAGACGATGATCTCGTTATCGTGCATGTACTCTATCGCCTTGTCGGCGTTGTCCGACATCTTCCCCTTACCCAAAAACCGCAGGTTCTCGCGGCTGGTGTTCTCGATCCCGAGGAAGACCCCGTCGAAGCCGGCGGCGGCCATCTTCTCGACGAGCCTCCTGCTAGACCCGATCCCCCGGGCCGAGGCCTGGACCTTGTACTTGAGGTGGGAGAGGCCGGCCTCGACGATGGCGTCGCAGAGCAGCTCCATCCTTTTGACGTCCAGGGTCATGTTGTCGTCGGGAAAGAAGATCGACCTGGCGCCGTGGGCTTCGGCGTCCCGGATGTCTTCGAGGATCCGCTCGAAGGGGTACCTGCGGAAGGATCGGCCGTACATATGCTGGATGGAGCAGAACTTGCAGCCGTTGGTGCACCCCCGGCTCGTCTCGACGGAGTCGATGGGGACACCGAAGCTCTCAAAGCCTCTGGTGATGAGCCGGCAGTCGCGGTTGGGTAGCTCAATCTCCGAGACGTCCAGAACGGGTCGGTGGGGGTTATGGACCATCTCGTCCCCCCTCCAGTAAGAGAGGCCCCGGACGCCGGCTAGGTCCCTTCCTTCGTCGAGAGCCTGAACCAGCTCCCGGAAGGTCCCCTCCCCCTCGCCCCGGACGATGTAGTCGGAAAGGCGCCCCTCGGGGCTTGCCGCGATATCTTCATAGGCGAGGGTCGGGTGGTAGCCGCCGAAGACCGTGGCAGCGCCGCTCTCCTTCGCCATTTTAGCGAGGGTGAGGATGGCGTGGTACTGAAAGCTCATGCAGCTGAGGCCGACGAGGTCGTAGCCCTTCCGAAGAACCCCTTCGAGATACTCTCTCGGCCTCTTCGTCCCGTGGAGGTCGGCGACTTCGACGGTGCAGAGGTCGTCGACGTTTCCCGCGATCGAGGCGAGGCCGTAGCTGGGGATCCTCGCTATCCGGTCGAAGTCGGGCTGGACGACCGGCGAGGATAGGAGGAGGACCTTCATCTTACCTTCTCGCCTCCGGCTCCAGGAGCCAGGGCTTCTCGGGGTGGAAGTCGAACCGGTTCGCCCGGGAGACGTAGGAGGCGACCTCCTTCATCCCGGCAAGCCCCGCGTACCGGTAGGCGTTCTTCCAGACCCGGTAAGAGGTCCGAAGCGGCGTCAGCCGGTTGTAGACCTTCCGCAGCGACCAGCTGAGGATCTCCTCCATCTCCGCTGGGGGGATCTTCGGATGGTTCCAGACGAGGTGCTTCATGTCGAAGCGGTGCCAGTCCTCCTCGAAGATGCCGTATTCGGCGTCGAGCTCATCCCAGAGCTTCGTCTGGGGTAGCGGCGTCATGATGCAGACCTGGGTTATGTCGAGCTTGAGGCTCGCAAGGTCGGCGATGTCCTTTCGAAGGGACTCCTTTGTATCGTCGGGAAACCCGATCATGTAGTAGCCCACCGTCCCCAAACCATACTTCTGCAGAAGACGGACCGTCTCCAGGACGTCCTCGGTCCCCTCCTTCTTGTTGATCTCGTCGAGCTTATCCTGGTGGAGGTTCTCGATCCCGATCGCCGCCCCCGTAAACCCCTTCACCATCCGGGGCTTTCTCCCCGTCGCCGGGTCGGGCCGAGTCCTCATCTCGACCCATTCGGGTATTTTCTTCCTCAGATAGTCGGCCCGGGCCATGCACCCCCAGACCATCCCGTACTCGTCGAGGAGCTCGACGACCCGGTCGGCGTGGCGGCGGTTGGCTCCGAAGTTCTCGTCCTCGATCACGACGACGTTGATCTGGCGCTCCTTGTAGTAGGAGATGACCCTCTCCAGGCTCTCCAGGGGGACGGGATGGGGGCGGTTACAGAATTTGGGGGTCTGGCAGAACTTGCAGCCGACGCCGCAGCCCCGGGTGGTGAACATGATCCCGTAGATGTTCAGCTTCTTCTTGAAGGGGGTAGCCAGGTACTCGATCAGGGGCGGATGGAGAACCTGATTCTGCTCGATCTTGCGGCCGAAGTAGGGGGCGACCGCCCCCTCGGCGTACCCCTCGAAGATCCGGTCGAATCTGTCCTGAATTTGAGGCGTCAGGGCGCCGTAGTTTCCTGCCCACAGCTCCCCTACAGTCCCGGAGGCTCTGGCAGCCTCGACCATCTCCAGGATCTCGCAGGTCTCGTTCAGGTAGAAGGAGAAGCCGACGACGTCCCAGCCCTCGGCGAGCCTCTTTTTGTACTCCTCGAAGGTCGGGTACTCCAAAATCTCGATCTCGGGGATGTTCTGTTTGAGGAAGCGGAGGCCAAAGGACTGGATCCGGGGCCAGTGGAACCGAAACCACTTCGACCGGGCGTTGGACCCTATGTAGTCGTAGGGCTCGGGGTCGTCCTTGTAGACGGTGGTAAAGAGGACCTTGGGGGGCATACCCGGCTTTTGCCCCCCGATCGAAGATTAAGGTTACGATTCCACCACCATTCAAAAGGATACCTGGGCGCCACGCTGGAGCAAACCTATAAACCCCCTCCCTCATTCATCCCCTCTCATGGACGCTCCAGCCATCGCCGCTCGCGGCCTGACGATGCGGTTCAACGGCTTTCTCGCCGTCGACGGGGTCGACCTCGAAATCGAGCGGGGCGAGCTCTTCGGCCTCCTCGGCCCCAACGGCGCGGGAAAGAGCACCATCATCAAGATGCTGACGACGATGCTGCGCCCCTCGGCCGGGTCGGCTGCCGTCTGGGGCTATGACATCAAAAGAGAGAGGGACGCCGTCAGAAGCTCCATCGGGGTCGTCTTCCAGGACCCAAGCGTGGACAGCCAGCTCTCAGGCCGCGAGAACCTCGACTTCCACGGCCGGATGTACGGTATGGACCGAAAGACCCGGACCGATAGGATCGCCGAGGTATTGGAGCTCGTCGACCTGACCGATAAGGCCGATGTCCTGATGGAGGACTACTCCGGGGGGATGCAGAGGAGGCTGGAGATCGCCCGGGGTCTGATGCACCACCCTGCCGTCCTCTTCTTGGACGAGCCGACGCTGGGTTTGGACGCCCAGACCAGGAGGTACATCTGGCGCTACATCGAGCGGATGAACGAGGAGGAGGGGGTGACCGTCGTCCTGACGACCCACTACATGGAGGAGGCAGACCACCTCTGCGAGAGGGTCGCCATCATCGACCAGGGGAGGATCGTCGCCCTGGACAGCCCGGAGAGGCTAAAAGACCTCATCGGCGCCGACATCGTCACCCTGGAGGTGGACGACTCCGTCACCGACGAGCAGGTCGGAGCCTTATCGGATCTCGAAGGGGTCGAGGCCGTCGACCGGGCTGGCTCGACCCTGCGGCTCAGCGTCGACCGGTCCGAGGCCCGGATCCCCGAGATCGTCCTCGCCGCCAGCCGGGCAGAGCTTCTGATCCGGTCGGTCACCATGCACGAGCCGACCCTGGAGGACGTCTTCCTCAAGTTCACCGGCAAGAAGATCCGGGAGGCGGAGTCGGCCGGCGCCGGTCGGATGGCGGCGGTCCAGAGCAGGATGAGGACGAGGAGGCATTGATAACTTGAGGGCGCCGAGGAGGGGGAGGAGGAGCTGATGAGGAGGAGGAGGGGGGGGGAGCTGATGAGGAGGACGTCCTGATATGATCTCGATCAACATCTACGCCATCTACAGCCTGTGGCTCCGGGAGATGATCCGCTTCTTCAGGCTGAAGAGCCGGGTCGTCGGCTCCCTCGCCCCGCCCTTCTTCTTCCTCGCCTTCCTGGGCTTCGGCTTCGGCTCGGCGGTGATGCCGGCGATCCCCGAAGGGGTCGGATACGCGAGCTTCCTCGCCCCCGGAATCATCGGTATGACGCTCCTCTTCTCCTCGACCTTCGGGGGGCTCTCGATGCTCTGGGACCGGGAGTTCGGCTTCCTCCGGGAGATCATGGTCGCCCCGGTATCGAGGCTCTCCATCGTCATCGGGAGGACCGCCGGCGGGGTCACCACCGCCGTGATGCAGGGGCTGATCATCCTCGTCCCCGGCGTCGCCATGGGCCTGGAGATCCCCGGCCTTCCTGCCTTTCTCCTCGCCCTCGTCTTCATGCTCCTCATCGCCACCACCTTCAACAGCCTCGGCCTCGCCTTCGCCTCCCGGATGAAGGACATGTCCGGCTTCTCATTGATCATGAACTTCATGGTCTTCCCGGTATTCCTGCTGTCGGGAGCCCTGTTTCCCATATCGAACCTTCCCGGGTGGCTCCAGACCCTAGCTCTCTTCAACCCCCTCACCTACGGCGTCGACGGCCTGCGGGGCTCCCTCATCGGGGTCAGCGCCTTCCCCCTAGCCCTCAACCTTCTGATCCTGGCCGGATCCTCCGTGGCGGCGTTGAGCCTCGGAGCCTACCTCTTCGAGAAGAGCGACGTAGAGTGACGGAGGCACCGCTCTTTAATCGGTCCGTCCCTTCCGGCCCTTCGGCGGATATCCGGGAGCCGCAGGCCGGCAGCTGACAGCCGGGTCCCAGAAGCCAGGAGCCGTTGACCGCCTTCCCCCGTCCCTCGACGGGCGGAGTCTGACGGTGGAAGCCCCGCCGGATCCCAAGAAAGAGATTTAAACGGTGCCTTCCATGGGGGGTGAGGATGCTCTCCCTCCTCCTCTGGGCTCTCGTCTTCGTCGGAAGCCTCGCCCTCCTGGTGAAGGCCTCCGACGTCTTCACCGACTCCGCCGAGAGGATCGGCGTCGGCTTCGGGATATCCCCCTTCATCATCGGCGTCACCATCGTCGCCGTGGGGACCTCCACCCCGGAGCTCGTCTCGTCGGTTCTGGCGGTGATGAAGGGCTCTCCGGAGATCGTCGCCGGGAACGTCATGGGCTCCAACGTGACGAACATATTCCTGATCCTCGGAATATCCGCCATCGTCGGCAAAAAGATGGTGACGAGCTACCAGCTCGCCAACGTCGATCTCCCCCTCTTCGTCGGCTCGGCCTTCCTCGTCTCCCTGATGGTGATGGACGGGGCCTTCAGCGTGGCGGAGGCCCTGCTATGCCTCGCCTGCCTCCTCGTCTACCTCGTCTACGCAGTCCGGGCCGAGAGGGTGGCAGACCGGGTGAAAGAGAGGTTCCTGGAAGAGGAGGGGATCGTCATCACCGAAAAGAGAAGGCCCGATCTCAAGATCTACGCGAAGCTCTCCATCAGCCTCTTCTTCCTCTATATAGGCGCGAACTACACCGTGGTATCGGTGGTGAGGCTCTCGGAGATGGTGGGGATCGGGACCGAGATCATCGCCGCCAGCGCCGTCGCCCTGGGGACGTCGCTGCCGGAGCTGGTCGTCTCCGTCCGGGCCGCCGCCATGAACAAGCCGGAGCTGGCCGTAGGAAACATCTTGGGGTCGAATATATTCAACGCCCTGGGGATCATGGGGATCTCGGCGCTCTTTGGGACCCTAGTCATCTCCGAGACGATAACCGGCTTTGTCATGCCGATGATGATCGTCGCCACCCTCCTCTACTTCGTCGTAATTTGGGAGAAGGAGATCACCCAGTGGGAGGGGTGGATGCTGGTGATATTTTACGTATTCTTCCTGGGAAAGCTCTTCGCCCTATTCTGATCCCAAGGCGGTGGTGGTGGATAAGATATTTAACGGTACGAAGAGGAGAAGAAGCATGCACTTGCGGTTTCTCCCCCCTCCTCTGGCTAACTTTCCTGTGGCCGTCGAGGAGAGGTACCTGAGGTGAGGGGTTTTGGCTCGTTCCTTCGGCATCGGGACCAAGAAGGTGGGCCTCCCCCCGGGGACCCTCGTCCATGTCGGCGAAGAGAGGACCGAGCCCGTCCGGATCACCATCTTCGACTACGACGAAGATAGCCTCCATGAGTTCTGCCCGACATCCGTCGATCGGTGCTCCGACTTCAGGGATAGCCCTTCCGTCACCTGGATAGACGTCGTCGGGGTCCACCGCCCCGAGGTCGTAGAGGAGATCGCAAATTGCTTCGGGATCCACCCTCTCGTCCAGGAGGACGTAGTCCACACCGAACAGCGGCCGAAGATGGAGGATTACGACGATTACGTCTTCATCGTCCTCAAGATGCTCACCAGCCCCGACGAGCCGGACGGAGATGATGGGATCAGGTCAGAGCAGCTGAGCCTGATCGTCGGCCGTGGTTTCGTACTCTCCTTCCAGGAGACGGAAGGGGACGTCTTCGACCCCGTGAGAGACCGGATCAGAAAGTCGAAGGGGAAGATCAGGAGGAGGGGGGCCGACTACCTCGCCTACTCCCTGATCGACGCCGTCGTCGACAACTACTTTCCTATCCTGGAGGCGGCAGGAGAGGAGCTGGAACTCCTGGAGGACGAGCTCCTGGCCAACCCCTCCACCGAAGCCTCCCAGAAGATCCACCAGATGAAGCGGGATATGATATTCTTGCGAAAATCCGTCTGGCCCCTCCGGGATGTGATAAGCCGCCTCGCCCGGGGGGAGTCGGAGATCTTCAGCGACTCGACGGCGATATACCTGCGAGACGTCTACGACCACACCGTCCAGGTGATCGAGGAGATCGAGACGATCCGGGAGATCCTCTCGGGGATGCTGGAGATCTACCTGTCCACCATCAGCAACCGGATGAACGAGGTGATGAAGGTCCTGACGATCATCGCCACCATCTTCATCCCTCTGACCCTCGTCGCCGGGATCTACGGGATGAACTTCGATTACATGCCGGAGCTCCACTGGCGGTACGGATATCCCGCCGTCCTCCTCTTTATGACGTCTGCAGGGGTTATAATGCTCATCTACTTTAGGAGGAGGAGATGGATCTGAGATCGAAAGCTGAATCGTTGATCGTCCGCGACATGGGAGTTCATCGATTCAACGGTCCTCGACGGGTGATAGCTTGACACTTAGATTGATAGAGATGGTCATCCCGGAAGGGGAGAGGGAGGGGCTCGAGCGGGTCCTGACGAGGGGCGGCCAGCAATTGCTCGGCATCTGGATCGAGCCGGTCCGGGGGGTCTGGGAGAGGCCGGTGAAAGGGGTCTGGAATAAGAGCTTCGACAGGAAGCTCATCCTCGTTAGGATCCTCGTCTCCGCCGAGGAGTCGGAGTCTTTGATCAACATGCTCGATGCGAGGTTCAAGAAGGACGAAGGGTACAGGATACTCGTCCTTCCGGTGACCGCGTCCCTCCCCAGGCCCCTCGAAGAGGAGAAGGAAGAGGGCAAAGCTTCCGGATCTAAAGATAAGAGCAGGAAGGGGTCCAAGCGGATCGGAAGGGAGGAGCTTTATTCAGAGGTCGCCTCCGTCGGAGTCTCCAGGGTATACATCTTCATGGTCATCCTCTCTTCCATCGTCGCCGCCTTCGGCGTTCTGAAAGATAACGTCGCCGTCATCATCGGGGCGATGGTCATAGCCCCCCTCCTCCTCCCCAACGTCTCCCTTTCCCTCGCGACGATCCTTGCAGACATCAGCCTCTCCTGGAGGGCTCTCAAGGCTAATGTGGTGGGGGTGGGGACCGCCGTCGCCTTCTTCCTACGATCTGGGGTCTTTCCTTCAGGTGGACCCGGGAGGCTCCGAGATCGCCTCCAGGACGGTGGTGGGGCTCGGCGACGTCGCCCTCGCCTCGGGGAGCGCTGGCGCTCTGGCCTTCACCACGGGGGTCTCCGCGACCCTCATCGGAGTGATGGTGGCGGTGGCCCTCCTCCCGCCCCTCGTCGCCTTCGGCCTCCTGATGGGATCGGGGAACGAGAGCCTCGCCTGGGGGGCGATGCTCCTCTTCGTTGCGAACTTCATCGCCATCAACCTCTCGGGGGTGGCTACCTTCCTCGCCCAGGGGATCAGACCCCAGAGGTGGTCGCAGGCTAAGAGGGCGAAGAGGGCTTCTATAGCGGCGATGGTCCTATGGATACTGATGCTCGCCCACCTCGTCTACATAATCCTCGGGTTCGGCCAGGGGATCGTGATATGATGGGGCGGGCCATCCCGCCGTAGAGCCGGGCGAAGGCCATAACCCTGATGAGAGAAGATCCGAGATAGAAGTCGCCCTTAGGAGAGTTGATCTTGGCCGATCCCATCGCCCCCTCCACCGAAGATGGTGAAGGAGGTCCCGAAGAGGTCGTGAAGGTCGTCAGGCAGGTGACCCTGGTGGGCCTTGCCATAAACCTGGCCTTATCGGCCGTGAAGTTTGCGGCAGGCGTCCTCGGCAACAGCCAGGCGGTGGTAGCCGACGCCGTCCACAGCCTCTCGGACACCGCCACCGACGTCGCCGTCCTGGTGGGGGTGAAGTTCTGGTCAAGGCCACCAGACGACTGCCACCCCCACGGCCACCAGAGGATCGAGTTTCTGGTGACGATCTTCATCGGCCTCCTCCTCGCCGCCGTCGCCCTGGGGCTCGTCTACAACGCCCTCTTGACCCTCCACGAGCCCCACCGCAGCCCTCCCGGTCCGATCGCCTTCTTCGCCGCGGTCCTCTCCATCTTCACAAAAGAGCTCCTCTACCGCTGGACGATCTCGGTGGGAAGGCAGGTCAAGTCCACCGCCCTCATCGCCAACGCCTGGCACCACAGAAGTGATGCGTACTCATCATTGGCTACCCTCGCCGGTATTACCGGGGCGATTTTTTTAGGGCCAGCCTGGGTGATACTGGACCCCCTGGCTGCATCGGTGGTGAGTGTTTCGCCGGAGCGGTCCTCGTCCCCGGCCTCGCCTTCCTCGACCACCTGGGGGCGATGGTCGTCTCCATATTCATATTCCAGGCGGCGTGGAAGATAGTCCGCCCCTCGGTGGAACAGCTCGTAGACCGGGGAGCTCCGGAGGAGATCTGCCGCGGGATCGAGCAGCTCGCCGGCTCCACCCCCGGGGTCCTGGCCGTCCACGCCATCCGGACCCGTCATATAGGGTCGGGGATCGAGGTCGACCTCCACGTCCTCGTCGACCCCCAGATATCCGTCGAGGAGGGGCACAGGATCTCCGAGGAGGTGAAGCGGAGGCTTCTAGAGTACATCTCGGACGTGGTGGACGTCGTCGTCCACCTCGAGCCGTACAAAGATGGCGAAAGGAGGCGGAGAAGGTGGTGAGATCCTGAGATCCTGAGATCCTGGAGCCTTTGCAGTTCGAAGATCGGGCCTTATACGCGCCTTCCGAGGAGATCTCCTCTTGGCCGGCGGCGGGGTGGCGGGTTGGTTGAAGACCAGACGGATCCCACCGGCCCTCGCCAGAGATATGTTGAAGGAGAAGAGGAGCCTCGACGAGATCAGGGAAGAGATCGGCAAGTCCGCAGGGAGGACGACCAGGGGAGGGATGATCCTGGGAGATGAAAGATAGGCTCTCGTCGAGATCAAACAGACCTTAGATGGATTCTCCTCCGTCCTCGACGCCGATCTCGTGGAGTTCGTCGATATGATGAAGAGCCCCCCGGGCGGGACGATCGGCCACATCAATATCAGGATCTGCGAAGAAGGGGGCCTATGGTCCGGGGACGGCAACCTCACCATAAACGAAGGCGGCGAGGTGGCGAGCTACAGGCTGACGATCCTGCCTGTACCCGCCGAAGCTCATCTGGCAGGTGAGCTCCATGGAGGTCCCGGACCCGGACCGGATCGATGAGAAGATCTGAGGTCGGCAATCCCGTTGTGAACCGGGCGCTCCCGGCCATCGGCCGTCGGCAGATTACCAGGAGCACTGATTATCTCGTAAACGAATTCGCAGCGCCAGGATTTCCCAAAGGATCCGGCGGCCCAAGGTCCTGAACCGCCCCGAAAGCTCCCCGGCGAGTCACCCTCCCATTTCTGCCGATCCATCCAAACCTCGCCGGGGGGCGGGAAGGCGGCTAGAGAGGTTGGAGCTTAATATCTTCGCATATCCAATCTCCACCCGAGAGGCTGGGGTTCTTGGACCTCCCCCTTCCAGATTCGTTCCTAAGGGGTTGGAAAACCCTTTTATAGAAGGTCAAATAGTCTGATCCCGAGAAGGAGGCAACTTATGGCATCATTAGGTGGACAGCCGATATTGATTCTTAGAGAAGGGGCTCGACGGGAGCGGGGAAGAGAGGCGATGGCGAACAACATCATGGCGGCGAGAGCCGTCGCCAAGGCGGTCCGATCCACCCTGGGTCCCAGAGGGATGGACAAGCTCCTCGTCGACACCCTCGGAGACGTGACGATCACCAACGACGGCGTCACCATCCTCCGGGAGATGGAGGTGGAGCACCCCGCCGCCAAGATGCTGGTGGAGGCGGCAAAAGCCCAGAACGAGATAGTGGGGGACGGGACGACCTCCGTGGCGATACTGACGGGAGAGCTTCTCAAGAGGGCGGAGGATCTGATGGATCTGGGGATCCATCCGACGATGATCGTCTCGGGGTACAGCATGGCTCAGGAGAAGGCGATCGAGGTCCTGGAGGAGATGGCCAGAGAGGTCTCCGAGAAGGACCGCGACCTCCTGGAGAAGATCGCCATCACCTCCATGACCGGCAAGCTCGCCGGAGACGCCAACATCGAGATAGCCAAGCACGCCGTCGATATGGTCCTGGCGGTCACCGAGGTGACGGATGAGGGGAAGAAGGTGGTATCCCTCAAGAACGTCATCGTGGAGAAGAAGGCTGGGGAGAGCATGGAGGACTCCCAGTTCATCCAGGGGGTCATCATCGACAAAGAGCGGGTCCACTCCAACATGCCCAAGAAGGTCGAGAAGGCGAGGATAGCCATCCTAGGGACCCCCATCGAGGCGAGGGACACCGAGACGAAGGCGGAGATCACCATCACCTCCTCCGATCAGTTCAAGATCTTCGCAGACCAGGAGAAGGAGGCGATAAAGAAGGTGGTGGACAAGGTGATCGCCACCGGAGCCAACGTAGTCTTCTGCCAGAAGGGGATCGACGACCTCGCCCAGAGCTACCTCGCCAAGGCGGGGATCACAGCCTTCAGGAGGATCAGGAAGACGGACCTAAAGAAGCTGGCAAGGGCCACCGGCGGAAATATGGTCACAAACCTAGACGAGATGACGGAGAAGGACCTGGGGAGAGCAGACCTGGTGGAGGAGAAGAAGGTGGGCGGAGCTCATATGACCTTCGTCACCGGCCTTCCCCAGGAGGGGACGGTATCCCTCCTCCTCCGCGGCGGGACCCAGCAGGTAGTAGACAGCCTGGAGAGGGCCCTCGACGACGCCCTCCACGCCGTCGCGGCGGCCGTAGAGGACGGGACCCTCGTCGCAGGTGGCGGAGCCCCTGAGGTGGAGCTCTACCTGAAGCTGAGGGAGTACTCCGCCAACTTCAAAGGCAGAGAGCAGCTCGCAGTAGCCAAGTTCGCCGAGGCGATGGCGGAGATCCCCAAGGCCCTCGCCGAGAACGCCGGCTTTGACCCTATAACCAAGCTGACGGACATGAAGAGCAGCCACGAGGCTGGTATGAAGACCGGCGGCCTCAACACCCTGGACGGCAAGGTCGTGGACATGTGGTCGATGGGGGTCGTAGAGCCGCTCAGGGTGAAGACCCAGGCGATCAAATCCGCCACAGAAGCCGCCAACCTGATCCTGCGGATCGATGACGTCATCGCATCCAAGAGGACGGAGCAGCCGCCCGCCGGAGCCGGGATGGGAGGGATGCCCGGAGGGATGTGCGGAATGCCCGCCGGCATGGGCGGGATGGGTGGGATGGGGATGCCCCCTGGGATGATGTAAAACCCTCTCCGGCGGACCTCCCATCTCCCATAAAATCTGCCCCCCATCTCCTCAAAGGGGCTGAGGGGAGACCCGGACCATAAGATGATGGGACGGCTCAGGCCCCAAGAGGCGGGTCCGGTTCGATACGATCCGCCCTCCGGAGAGATTCATCTCGAATGGCTAGGCGGGATCGTACCAGAATATGACGCCTCCTTCCGACCCGCCTCAAAATAATTTCTTTCGCATCCGAGGGGGACGGAAGGGGTTGGAATCCATCCCCACCTTCTCTTCCTGACTGCCCTAACCCGCCTGTCCTGGTTTGACCTATATCCCTTCAGAGGGATGACCGGGTCATTTTATGGGGATCAGGTTCACTTCAACCCCAGGAAGCCGTCAGAGGCGGAGAACGGCTTTTTTCCTCTCATGATCCCATACCCCAGGAGCATGGCGAGGCCGGAGGAGAAGACCACGATCCCCATGACCAGAAGCTCGAAGGTGAGGGCCGTCTCCAGCCCGACAAACCCGGCGATATTAGGAGAGAATATGAGGGAGGCGCCTGCGAGAGATAGGAAGAGACCGCTGGATAGTCGCCTCTCGAGCCTCAGGTCGAGGGACTCATCTTTGGCCCGGTCCGTTACGCCCTTCTCGAGAAGATACATCTTCTTCTTGTGTTCCAGATAATAGACGAAGGCTAGGAAGGGTATCCCTTCCAGGATAAGCAGTATGACGGGCCAGTCGGTCAGGATCTCACACCCCATCCTGGATATCCCATTTCCCCATAAATAATCCTTTCGCACGGAATTTCAGATATGTAATAACAATAGATCCTTGGAACGGCATCTCAGGATTTGGCTTGGGATCCTTGAAGGTAATAATTAATATCTCTGAAGCCTAAACCGCCACAGGAGGGTTAAAGATGTATCAAGGATGTAGAAGAACGGCTCCGATATTCGCTGTCGTCCTCGCGGCGGTCATCTTCTCCGGTTGCATCCAGTCCAGCCAGGAGATAGTCATCGACGAGGAGGGGATGGCTCTGGTCAACTTCAGCGCCATCGCCGATAAGTCCCAGGCGGGATCGGAGCTCACCCAGCTGTCATGGCAGGTCCAGCAGCTGATACCAGAGCTGAACACCAACTATAATAGCAGTAGCCGCACCTTTGAGGAGGATTATGCCGAGTACATCGTATACGAATGGACCGCTAAGAAGGCCGTACCAGTCACCGACCTGAGAGGGGCGACATGGAAGGCGGAGAATGGGTCCTACGAGTTCGGCCTATCTCTCGACCGCCTCTTCGACCCCGATGAGATCGTCGGAGCAGCGAAGAACGAGGTGGTCATGACGATCATCCTGAAGATGCCCGACGATATAATCATCGCCAACACCCCCTTCGTCGAGGGAGATACCGCCAGTTGGAAGATCACAAAAGAGCTCCTCTCTCAGAACAAGACCGTGCTGGTGGCGAGGACGGGATGACCGTTAAGCGATGGGGATCCGTGAGCCGATATCCACCCCAGGTTTAAACCTTTTTTTGAAGGATATTGAAAGAGGAAATTAAAAGGATATTGGAAGAGAAATTGCGCCCACCTGCTCCCCGGCTTTAACCAGGCCCTTTAATATTTTTGGATCCGAAAGGACGTTACTCCTTTCGATCTTTGCCAGGTTTCGTTACGAAACGCCTTGGCTTGAGCTTGGCCGCGAGGCCTCCATCTGACCTCTGCGAAGGCCGCTATTTGCAGGTGGGCAACTACATACTACGCATTCATACTATTTAATCATTATGGTATTGGAAATTTGGGGGTGATCCAGGCATTTGGAGGGGGACGTTGGTTCATCGGAAGGCCGGGAAGACCGGATTGAAATCGACCAGAATATCGACCATAAGGCCTCGTGGAAGACTTAAAAGGGGTTTTGGGAATTTCGACCCTCCTCCGATGTAGGTCAGATGGCCGTTTCTAGGATACGGGGCTATCCATTCTTTTTTGGACAAGTAGGCAAGGTTTATTAATGATCGGCATGATAATAGGTAAATACGACTCGGGTCTCCCCGGATGGATGAGAGGATCCACATCAAACGGCCGACCATTTTTCCGGATCAAGCTGGACGGAAGGATGATTATGATGGCTCATCTATCAGATTCCAGCGCGGCTATCTTCTGCCACCTGGCCAGGTGGAGAAGGCTCCAGAACCATCTGATCTTGATTGTAGCTTCTGCCCTACTGTTGCTTCTTGCGATCTACTGCGTCCCGGAATGCGCTCCCGGTTGAAGTAAGGTTGAGGACCTGGCTGTCGGACCATCTAGCCCCTTGACCATATAAGGCTCTTGGAGGATGTAGCCGTGGCGCTGGTAGTAAGGACGGGCTCCTATGCCGCTGGTGACGAAAAGCGAGTCGTATCCCGCCTCTAGAGAGATCTCCTCGGCCTCGGCGAGGAGGGCTGATCCCAGGCCCCGGTGCTGCCATCCTCCCCTCTCTCCCAGGGGGGTAAGGGGGCCGTAGACGTGGAGTTCCCTGACGCGGGCGGTCTCCTTCAGCCTCAGCCTGAGAAAGGCCGCAAGAGTACCGTCATCCGCCTCGTAAGAGAGGAACCGCTCCTCGCCGCCGCAGACCCGGTATATCACCTCCCTTTCAGATACCTCCGTCTCCTGGGAGACCCCCCGAAGCCCAGCCTCCCTGCACCTGATGCACCGGCAGGACCCCCCCCTCGATAGGAGCCGCTCCTTTGCCAGCTGGCGGAGGTTGCTTTTTTTGACCCCGGCGGCTATCGAGGGGGCCGGGATATCCCTCTGAACCCGCTGGAGCCTCACGTAGGGGGGGATCATCTCCTTGATCCTGGATAAGAGCTGCGCCGCCTGATCCTCCTCCAGGGGTTCGTACTCGCCCCGGAGGTAGAGGTCGTATAGATCCGTCCCCTCCACCACCAGAGCGGGGTATATTTTGAGGTAGTCGGGCCTCCAATCTTCATCGTCGAAGAGCGTCCGAAAAGAGGCGAGGTCCCTCTGAGGGTCGGAGCCGGGAAGCCCCGGCATCATGTGAAACCCCACCTTCAGACCCGCATCTCTCAGGGACCGGTTAGCCTCGATCGTATCCCGGGCAGAGTGGCCCCGCCTCATCTTCCCGAGAAGTTCATCGTCGGTGGACTGGACCCCCAGCTCCACCTTCGTCCCGCCGAGATGGAGCATATTCCGGATCTGAGAGGGGCCGCACCAGTCGGGGCGGGTCTCGAAGGTGGTGCCCACGTTTCTTACCCTGGAAGTCTCGTTCTCCGCCGCCACTTCCCGAAAGCTCCTTCGACCCCCTCGATACTGTCCAGATGTAGCTGTCCCGTCCCTGCTGGGATGGTCGTTCATCGCCTCCAGGCACCTCTTCACAAACCAGTACTGATAGCCTAGAGCCCTGGACGTTATAGTCCCGCCCATGACGATCAGGTCCACCTTGTCGACGGGGTGGCCGATCTCCTCAAGCTGGCGGAGGCGGGCCTTCACCTGGAGGTAGGGGTCGTAGCCGTGCTGGATCGCCCGCATCGCCGCCGGCTCTCGCCCGGTGTAGCTCTGGGGCGTCGGACTTGCGTCCCGGCGGCCTACGCCCCCGGGGCAGGGGACGCAGACGCCGTGGGGGCAAGGGGCGGGAGAGGTCATAGCTGCCACCACAGCGACCCCCGATAAGGTCCGAGTAGGCTTTCTCACCAGGAGCTTCAGCCGGGACCGCTCCCCAATATAGGCCTCGGCGAGGATTTCGGAGTTCTTCGGGATGCCGGATAGGCTGAATTCGCGACCGATCTTCCTCTTCCACCTATCGAGGTCCGTCTCGCTGGCGATCTGCCCGGTGAGGACGGCGTCGACGATCTCCCGGAGAGCCGCCTTCACCTCTCCATCCGATTTCAGCCCACGATCCGTCGTAACCCCACGATCCGTTTTCAGCTCCTGATCCGTCTTCATCCCTCGATCCAGTGGAGAGCCTCGGTCATATCCCGTCCCGGTGGCGGAGCCGGCCTCTCCGCGGGCCAGCCTATGGGAACTATGGCCGTGGGGACGAGGCGGCGGGGGAGGCTCAGGATCTCCCTCACCATCAGCTCGTCGAAGGCCCCGGTCCAGCAGCCTGATAGCCCCATATCGAAGGCGGCGAGGAGGAGGCAGGTCGTCGCCGAGGCGGCGTCCTGGATCGAGTAGAGCTGGCCCCGGTCGCCGTACCTCCTCCCCGACCGGGCAGGATCGGCGCAGACGACGACGACGACGGGGGCGGCCGCCACGTGCTCCTGG
>JARFPK010000032.1 GCA_029167045.1 Candidatus Methanocrinis natronophilus | reverse complement strand
CAAGGTCTATTCAAAGGTCCTCCAGATGGTCAACTATACCCTCTGGTCCAACATCAAGGGCCTCTCTGCTCTGAAGAAGAATGGCAGAAAGGTGGGGCATCTTAGATTCAAGGGCAAAGGGTGGTACAATACCCTGAACTATAATCAGTCGGGGTTCAAGCTCGATCAGGACCACAGTATACTGAAGCTCTCCAAGATTGGAGAGATAAAGATCAAGCTCCATCGGAAGGTTGAAGGCAATATCAAGGCGGTCATCATCAAGCGTGAAGGCGATAGCTGGTTTGCTTTGATTCAGGCAGAGCAAGAACCAAAGCAATTATCTGAAACAGGTAACGTTGTAGGTCTGGATGTTGGCTTGGCATCCTTTGTCGTGGATAGCGATGGAAATTCGGTGGAGAATCCGAGGTTCGCAGAGAAGGCTGCTACAAAGGTCAAGAATATCCAGAGAAAGCTTTCCAGAGCTCAAAAAGGCTCCAATAACCGCCGAAAACTCGTGGATAAGCTGAACAAGGCCCATGAACGGATCAATAACCAGAGGTCCGATTTCCTCCATAAGCTCTCCAGGATGTATGTCAACAGATATGATATCATCTGTGCTGAGGATCTGGATGTCATGGGCTTGAAGGAAAAGGGCAACAATAAAGGCATTCATAGAAACATCCACGATGCCTCCTGGTCAAGGTTCATGTCCATGCTTTCGTACAAGGCTCAAAGTGCTGGTCGAAAGCTGATAGTGGTAGACCCACGCAACACTTCGCAGAGGTGTTCCTTCTGCGGCAGCATTGTGAGAAAGGAACTGTCAGATAGAGTCCACGAATGCCCATATTGTGGTTTCTCATCCAACCGCGACTACAATGCAGCAGTAAACATTCTCTCCACAGGGATGGAACAGCCCGTAGCGCCCATAGAGTCAAAACCTCTACATCACGTTTCTGTGATGCAAGTCTTGGCGATGAAGTGGGAAGCCCTACCCTTTAGGGTAGGGTAGTTCACTGTCGAGTCATCCCTGAGATCCCAGATAGACGAGCAACAAGAAGAACAACAAAATTATTCTAGCCATCGTTACACCTACCTCAAGAATAGCAGTCTTGTATCATTACAAATAAATAATAAATAATTTTATTTTTTCAGTATATATTGCCGTCTATTATTTGGACCCAGAACCTCCAGCGTGAACTGATACTAAAGATCGATCCCCTTGGGCCTGTGGTCGATCAAGGGCAGGTCCATCGGCTGGAAGGCGTTCCTCACCGCTTTGGCCTAGGGTAACTGATATCGTAGTTCTTGCCATGAAATGGGCAATCAGATAGGTATGCTAACCTATCCCCCACCATCTTCAGTATCCCCCATCTGGGGGGGCTCGAAGTTCTTATATACTCTCGAAATGAAATTACATCTACCTGGTTTGAGGTGAAGGGCGTCCATCTTTCAGATTTATCTCGGGCAGAAGAGAGATGGAGGACCCGGTGGATAATGGACGTCTAAAGGAAGATGGGAGGATGATCGATAAATGATGGAATGCTCAGTTCTGGTAGGCGGTAAGGCCGGCGACGGGATAACCGAGGCGGGGATGATCATCGCCCGCCTCATCAACAAGCTCGGATACTGCCTCTACCAGTACCTCGACTATCCCTCCCTCATCAGGGGGGGGCACAACTTCGCCATAGTCAGGGCTGCCGATGAGAAGATCGGCACCCATCGGGACGGGGTGGACTACCTCCTCGCCCTGAACCAGGAGACGATCGATCTCCACCGATGGCGGCTGAGGGAAGGATCCGTCGTCATCTACGACTCCGACGAGGTGAAGTCCCCCTTTGAAGGCGGGGTCGGCCTCCCCTTCAAGACCATAGCAGAGGAGGCTAAGGCTCCAAGGATCGCAAGAAACGTCGGCCTCATCGGCGCCTTCGCCGGCGCCGCGGGGATAGAGGAGGAGATCGTAGAGGAGGTCCTTCGAAAAGAGATACCAAAATCTCTCGAAGAAAACCTCGTAATCGCTCGCCTGGGGCGCCAGGGGATCGAGGGTCGGGTGGGAAAGCAAGTCGAGAGGAGGTCGTACCCCTGCTGCCCTGTCATCACAGGAAACGAGCTGATCGGCCTCGGCCTCCTCCGGGGAGGCCTCGACGCCTACGTCTCTTACCCGATGACACCTTCGTCGGGGATCCTCCACTTCCTGGCGAAGGTCGCTGACGAGTTCTCCATCAAGGTCGTCCATCCCGAGAACGAGATAGCCGTCATCCTTATGGCCGAGGGGTTCGCCTACGCCGGAAAGAAGGCGGCCGTCGGGACCTCTGGCGGCGGCTTCTGCCTCATGAACGAGGGGATGAGCCTGGCGGGGATGGCGGAGATCCCCCTCGTCGTCGTGGTATCTCAGAGGCCCGGCCCCAGCATTGGGGTTCCCACCTACACCGCCCAGTCCGACCTCCACTTCGTCATAAACGCCGGTCAGGGCGAGTTTCCGCATCTCGTAATAGCCCCTGGAGACGCCGAAGAGGCCTTCCGCTGGTCGGCGACGATCATGACTCTCGCCTGGAAGTACCAGATCCCAGCCATCCTCTTATCGGACAAGACCCTCAGCGAGACCGCCTACAGCTTCGATATCGAAGAGGCGAAGAAGGTCCCAGAAATAAGACCCGTACTCTGGGACGGCGGCGGCGATTACATGAGGTACGCACCGTCGGAGGACGGGATCTCCCCCCTGGCCTTCCCGCCCCTTGCCGGACAGGCGGTGAAGGCGAACAGCTACGCCCACATCGAATCAGGGATCACGACGGAGGATCCCCAGGAGGTAAAGTCCTGCCAGGAGAAGCTCTTGAGGAAGGAAGAGGCTCTGAGGCGGGAGGTGGAGGAGCTGCCCTCCGTGGGAATATACGGGGATGGGGGGTCAACTACCGCCCTTCTCTGCTGGGGATCGAATAAGGGGGTCTGCTCCGAGGTCGCCGGAGAGCTCGGCCTTCGGGTAGTCCAGCCCCTGGTCTTGAACCCTTTTCCGGTCAACTCTTTCCGGGAGGCTCTCCGGGGGGTTGAAGAGACGATATCCGTCGAGACCAACTCCACCGGGCAGCTGGGCCGGCTGATCCGTTATCACGGATTTGAGGCGGACCGTTCTATCCTGAAGTACGATGGCAGGCCCTTCTCCATCGACGACCTGGAAGAGAGGCTATCGGAGGTTCTGAGATGAGACCGAAAGATCTGGCGACCGAGGCGACGAACACCTGGTGTCCCGGGTGCGGGAACTTCGCCATTTTGAACGCGATAAAGCCGGTCCTGGCGGATCTGGACGAGGAGGGGCTCGTCCCCATCGAGAAGGTCGTCCTCGTATCGGGGATAGGCTGCCACGCCAAGATCGCCGACTACATCAACGCCAACAGCTTCTACACCATCCACGGGAGGACGATCCCCGTCGCCACAGGGATAAAGCTCGCAAACCCCGACCTCACCGTGATCTGCTTCGCCGGAGACGGCGACATCTACGCCGAGGGGCTCGACCATCTCATCTTCGGCGCGAAGAGGAACGTCGATATAACGGCGATAATCCACGACAACCGGGTATACGGCCTCACCACCGGCCAGTACACCCCCACATCTCCTTCTGGGTTTAAGGGGAGATCGACCCCTGGAGGGCTAGAGGTCCCCCCCTTAAATCCCCTGGAGTTGTTATCTGCAAGCGGGGGAACCTTCATAGCCCGGGGATACTCCCACGGGATCGATCTCCTCAAGGAGATCTTCAGGAGTGCCATCCTCCACCAGGGGTTCTCCTTCGTCGACGTCCTCCAGGTCTGTGCCACCTTCTTCAACTTATACGACCATTACAACCAGCGGGTCCGCCCCCTGGAGGGTCATGACCCCACAGACCGGGTCAAGGCCGAGGAGAAGATGAGGGAGTGGGACTACGACTCCGACGGCACGATACCCCTGGGGGTCTTCTACAAG
The DNA here is from genome assembly GCA_029167045.1 of Candidatus Methanocrinis natronophilus. Taxonomy (GTDB): domain Archaea; phylum Halobacteriota; class Methanosarcinia; order Methanotrichales; family Methanotrichaceae; genus Methanocrinis; species Methanocrinis natronophilus. The sequence continues at coordinate 21,869 of JARFPK010000032.1, read as the reverse complement.
AAGGATGCTCCATCCTTTGGAGATAACTTTTCGGAGCAGAACCAAAGAGAGATCGACATAGAAGATGCTATAAGCAAGACGCTGGAAAGATACATCTGAGGATGATCATGGATAAATATTCAAGGATTACATCTGGGGATGGTCTAGAGTATTCCTAGGCCGGGGAGATCAAGGTGATGGACCTCATGGCCTCCGATCCAAAGGATTATATCCATCTCGATAGAAAAGAGATCGTCGTATTATAGGATATGTTTTGAGCGGAATCGAACTCTGACCACCCCTCTGGCCCCTCCTCAGCGAGCTTGATCTTGTATGAGGGGGGCGATATCTTGGTTTTGGAGGTTAGATGGATGTCGAAGAGATATACCTGCACTGTCTGCGGATACGTCTACGATCCACAGAAGGGCGACCCCGATTCCGGAGTTGCTCCAGGTACCGTTTTTGAAGATCTCCCCGGGGACTGGACATGCCCGGAGTGCGGGGCTCCGACGGACGCCTTCGAGGCTGCGTGAGAGGAGACGACATAATGGCGCCTATAGGCGATAGGATGGCGGAGGCCCTGAACGTCCAGGCGAAGTGGGAGCTCTTCTCCTCCTACCTCTACCTGGCGATGTCAGCCTACTTCTCGGCGACGAAGCTTCCCGGCTTCGCCAACTGGATGAGGGTCCAGGCCCAGGAGGAGCTGATGCACGGGATGAAGATATTCGACTACGTCATCGAGAGAGGCGGCAGAGCCGAGCTCCTGGCGATAGATAAGCCCCAGTTTGAATGGGGATCGCCCCTGGAGGTGGCTGAGGCGGTCTACGACCATGAGAAGAAGGTGACCGGGCTGATCCACGCCCTTGTAGACCTGGCCGCCGAGGAAGGGGATCACGCCACCCTCAATATGCTCCAGTGGTTCGTCTCCGAGCAGGTCGAAGAGGAGGCGAACGCCAGCGAGATCGTCGAGAAGCTGAGGATGGTCAGCGGCGATAGGGGGATCGGGGTCCTTTACATGCTCGACCGGGACCTCGGGGGAAGGCTGCCGAAGCTCGCCCCCGTCGTCGCCGCCAAGTGAGGGCCATAACGGAGGATCATCCCGACCCGACCTCTGGCGGCTCCTCCACCGCGAGCCCGCCGAACGCCGTCCGCCCCCATCGGAGGGCCCTCATCCTCCGAGATGAAGGGAGGGATGGCGGATATCGAAGAGATGAGGATCTCCCGAATGATCCTTCCGGGATGGGCAGATAACCTCGCCCTTGATGGGCGTTTGAGAAGATTTTTGGAGAGCCTGGAGTCGTCGTCAAGTTATAGCTGAAGATGGAAATGGTGGTGATTTTGATGAGGAAATCTGAAGATGTCAAGCTCGGCATCCTGGGGCTGGGAAAGATGGGGGGAAACCTCGCGCTCCTGGCCAAGGAGAAGGGGATGGCGGTGGTGGGCAAGTCGAGGTCGTCAAAGCCCCATCTGGAGAGGAAGGGGGTGAAGGTGGTGGACGGGTACGGGCCCTTCGCCGACTTCCTCGACGTCCCGAGGGTGATCTACCTCTCCCTCCCGGCGGGGCCGACGGTCGACAAGGTCCTGGAGGAGCTCGTCCCCAAGCTCGACCCCGGCGACGTGATAATCGACGGTGGAAACTCCTTCTACCTCGACTCCATCCGCAGGGAGGAGGACCTCTCAGACCTGGGGATATTCTTCCTCGACTGCGGTACGAGCGGAGGGGTTGAAGGGGCCCGGAAGGGGGCCTGCTTCATGGTCGGCGGGAGCAAGGAGGGGTTCAAGGTGGCAGAGCCGGTACTGAAGGCCCTGGCCTGCGACGGGGGCTGCCTCTACACCGGCGAGCCCGGGTCTGGCCACTATGTCAAGCTCGTCCATGACGGGGTCGAGGCTGCGATGATCCAGGCGATGGGCGAGGGGGTCGCCCTCCTCCGGGGGAGCGACTTCCACCTGGAGATCGAAAAAGTCTTCAAGAACTGGGCCTCCGGCTCCGACGTCAGAGGTTGGCTGGTGGATATGCTGGCCAAGGGGGCCGCAGAGCAGAGGTTCTCGGACCTGCCGACCCACGTCGAGGACGCCGGGGAGGTGAACTGGCTCGTCCACGACGCCATCGAGAAGGAGATCCCCATCCCCGTCATCTCCCTCGCGGCGATGGAGCTCTTCAGATCGAGGGATAAGAGCTCCGACTCCTGCAGGTCGGTGGGGATGGTGAGGAACAGGTGCTTCGGCTCTCCCCTCGGCAAAGACGACAAGATCGCCAAGGAGAGGAGGGCGAGCAGGACGGAGAAGATCTGAAGACCAGATAGATGGAGTTGAAGGGCGGGGCCGAATAGCTCGACCGTGTCTTTTTTACTTCGGGAGCGCGGAGGGTCACGAATACCCCGACCTTTAGGTCGGGGATGAAGTGAACCCTCGCCCGTTTTTCTTACTCTTTTGAACCGATAAAACATTGATGACTGCTCAGAGCAAACCAAAGCGACGTTTCAATCGTGTAAATCAGGGAATCTTGGCAACAAAGATTCTAAGATTTCTGAAATCCGAAAAGCCGGGCGTGCGGCCCCGAAGCATACCCCACCCTTTAGGGTGGGGTGGGCCGCACGCAATTTGATACATTCTTTCGGGGATTCTTGCAGAGATCGATATCTTGATATGGGATCCTGGGATAATTTATGGTGGGTGTTTTGATTGAGGCTTTTACCATTGATTCTCTTGGCCGCCCTCCTAATCCTCTCCGGGTGCGTGGAGAGGGAGGGGCCGAGCCTCGAGCCTCTGCCGGAGGCGGAGACGGAAGCGTTGGAGGAGGTAGAGCTCCCGGCGGAGCCGGGAGCGTGGAGACCAGACGGGATCATCGCCGAAGGCGAGTACTCCGGATACGCCCTCCTCATAGGCCCCGGAGGGCTCGGCTATCCGGGGGGGGACCTGGAGGTCTTCTGGAGGACCGACGAAGAGCACCTCTACATGGCCCTCCGGGGGGAGACGACGGGCTGGATGGCGATAGGCTTTGATCCCCGGGAGTGGAAGAAGGGTGCTGACGTCGTCATCGGCCGGGTCGACGGGAAAGAGGCGATCGTCGAGGACCAGTACATAATCGACTTCTTCGGCCCTCACATCCCCGATGTGGAGCTCGGCGGGACCGACGACATCCTGGAGTCCGGCGGCCTGGAGAAGGACGGTGTCACGGTGATAGAGTTCAAGAGGAGGCTTGATACAGGGGATGACTTCGACAGGGCGATCGTCCCCGATGAGGACCTCCCTATAATCTGGTCGATCTCAAGGTCGCAGGACCTGACGGAGATCCACGACGTCGCCCGGGCCGAGGGGATCCTCCGCCTCGGAGAAGAGACGGCGGGGCCGGCCGCCACCGGAGCCCTCTCTGCCGCGGAGGTGGAGGGTATGGCGTTCATCCTGGAGGAGGAGAGGATGGCAAGGGACCTCTATCTGGAGTTCTATAAGACGACGAGGCTTGCGGTCTTTCACGACGTCGCCGTCTCCGAGGAGATCCACATAGCCTCGATCCTGACCCTCATGGAGAGGCGCGGCCTTCCTGCCCCGCCGGAGGCCCCTGGCGTCTACGCCGACGAGGCCCTCCAGAGGATGTATGAGGAGCTCCTCGCCGCAGCTGAAAGCCCCGAGGCGGCCCTCAGGGCGGCGGCCCAAGTGGAGGAGGCCTCCGTCCACGACCTCTCGACGGAGATAGAGGGAACTCTCGAGCCGGATCTGATATCGGTCTATGGAGGGCTGATGGTGGGGTCACAGAAGCACCTTCGGACCTTCGTCAGGGCCCTGGAGGATCGAGGGGAGGAGTACATACCCACGATCCTCAGCCAGGAGGAGTTTGATAGGATCGTAAGGTACTGAGAAGATCGTAAGGTACTGAAAGGGTCGTAATATATTTGGAATTTTCGTCAGAAAACGACGGACTTCGGGTGCGGGCGACGCCCGCCACCTACTCCCACCTCTTCAATCGCCCTCCTCCGGTACAGGCCAGAGGTAGCAGAGATCGTCCGGTTCTTTCCAGCCGAAGGCGGAGTAGTGGCCTGGGTCCTTTCGGAGAAGGTTGGAGCGGTGGGAGGCATGGAACTCCTCGGACCCGAACCACGAGGGGAGGAAGCCCTCTTCCCTCGATTCGTACCTGCGCCGCAGCTCCGGGAGCTCCGCGCCCCCCATCTCCCGGTTGGCGGCGAGGATCTTCTCTTTGCAGGTGTCCCTGTAGCCCCGTCTCGCCCACTCCTCGCAGATGACGACGCCGTAGAGGGCGAGGGCTTCGGGGTTCTTCGACCACATCTTCCATATCGGGTGATTCTTCCACCGGCTTTTTCCGTCCCGGCAGATCCGGAGGAGGACCAGGGCCTCCGACCTCTGCTTTCCCAGACGCTGCCTGTCCAGCACCTCGGCGGACCTCTTGAACTCGGGGTAGGGGAGGAAGGTCTGCATAATTCGAACCTCGCCTTTCAGCAGATTGGTGGCCTTTTTCCCGCCATCAGGGCTATGCATAAATACTGCCAGAGGAGGTGGACCCGCTCGAACCCCGTCTCCCTCCACCAGGCAGCCTTCTGGTCCTTGCAGGCATAGTAATGGACCTCCTCCTCCGACCTGAGCTTCGATATAAAATCCGATAGCTGCGGCTCGCCGATGAGAGATCTCCTCTCGTCCATAATCTCCTCAAACCAGCCGAGCATATCCGACTCCTCCTCGGCATACCCCTCGACGGCGAGGAGCCACCCCCCGGGCCGGAGAAGGTCAAAGCATCTCCGGAGGACCGATCTGTAGCTATCGTAGTTCAGATGCTCCAGAACGAGGGTGGAGACGACGGCGTCGAAGCCGTTCGCGACGAGCTCCTCATCCCAGCCCCGGTCGGCGAGGTCTGCCACCTTCGAGCCCAGGAGGGAGGAGGGCGAGATCGATCTGACCTTCGCCTCCGCCGCCGCCACCATGGAGGCGGAGCCGTCGAGGAGGAAGATCCTGGCGCCGGGGGAGGTCCTCAGGATGGCGGCGGAGGCGTTTCCGGTGCCGCACCCCAGGTCCAGGACCCGGGGGCTCTTTCCCAGGAGCCACTCGACGATCAAAGCCGTCGTCTCCAGGGCGGTATCGTACTCGGGGACGACCGCCCTCTGGTAGAGGTCGTAGGCGTCTGCTTGGCGGTCGTAGCATCTGATGGTGGAATCCTTGGACATCTCTTGGCACCTCATCGATTCGAGATCTTATACAGGATATCTTCTGTCCGTTTTATTCCTTCAATCCCAGATAGCATATTCGGTCTCTATTCTGTTATTTCTTATATATACTTATATGTATATACTTGCATTATTAAATATCCATGGATTCTGAAGAGACCGATTTCGGCGGAGCCGGTCCCTTTGTTATTTATATTATTATCTCCAATCCACAGATACCATTGAGGACTAATATGACCCGGTCAAGCGGTGAAGAAGAGTTGTCTATTGACGAGATACTTTACATCCTCAGGGAGAATAAGCCGGCGCTTGCCGAGCGCTACAAGGTGAAGTCCCTTGGAGTCTTCGGCTCTCGGGTTAGAGGAGAGGCTCGAAAAGATAGCGACGTCGACATACTGGTGGAGTTTGCGGAAACTCCAGACCTCTTCAAGTTCATGGACCTGGAGGAGGAGCTGGTTCTCCTTCTCAGACGCCAGGTGGACCTGGTGACGAAGCGCGCCCTGAAAGGGAACATAGGCAGAAGGATCCTGGGGGAGGTCGTGGAGGTTTGAAGATAAAAAGTGACCATCTCGATCGACTCCAGGATATCCTCTACATGATCGATAAGGTCGAGGAGTTCACTTCAGGCCTTTCCCTGGAGGAGTTTGAGGAGAACGAGATGGCGCACTTCGCGGTGATCCGAGCGATCGAGGTGATGGGTGAGGCTGCAAAGCAAATTCCAGCAGAGGTCAAAAAGAAGTATCCAGAAGTTCCCTGGATCAAGATGGCCGGGATGAGGGACAAAATGATCCATGGATACTTCGGAGTGGACATTCAGATCGTATGGGAGACTGCAACCCGCTCGATCCCCATGCTAAGGCCCAGGATTTCAGATATTTTGATAGGCGAGCTCGAATCTTTGAAGGATGCCGAAAATTATTGAAGAAGCTATCCACTTGGCTGAATTGATACCCTAATTGGAAGATGGCCGCCTTCTTGACGTCGCAGCATTTAAAGATATCCCTTTCTGGAATGTACCGACTTCCGCGAGTGTCAGAAGGCGAATCGTCCAGATCGATACGCTCCCTGGGCTGGGTTGATGCTCATCCTGGTGCCGTCTTCAGTTCGACATCCATCACCGTCTATTCTTCGAGACCGGTCCTTTCTAAGAGCCTCAATGGACCGAAACCCTTATATTCGACAAATGCCGTATTGAGATACGGCATGTAACGTGCCACTTCCCCCCTCCTTTACCCTCTATTTTTTTTCTCCTTCCTCCTCACGAAGCCTCTTCGTCTCATTTAAATAAGACGAGATCCCCCTCTTCAGCGTATGAACGCCCCCCTCCGGAAGATCGAAGACCTGGCCTGCGCCCTCCAGGAGCTCCGCCTCCACGTCGGCGCCGACGACCTGCGGGTGGGGGACCGAAAGGTGAACAGCCAGCTCTACATATGCCTTGCCAACTCATGCCTGCGAAACCGGGCGACCCTCCTCTACGGAGGGATGGGGGCGAACAAGACGACCCTGGTCAACCTCCTGGGGTCGGCCTTCACCGGGCTCTCCTTCGACGATGTCGAGAACCTGATGGTTACGGGCCACCCGGAGCAGACGGAGGAGAAGATCGTGGGGTTCATCGACCCCCGCCAGTGGTCCTGCCCCTCCGATCTGCCGCCGGAACGGCCCGGATCTTCCTCATCCTCTTCCTCTTCTTCTACCACCTCGTCCTCCCCCGCCCCTCTCCGGATCCTCTGGACGCCTTGGGCAAGGTCGAGGTGGAAGGTGATAAACGAGATCAACCGCTTCCCCTCAGGAAAGCAGAACCTATTCCTCGAGCTCCTTCAGAAGCGGAAGATAGGCTACGCCGGAGAGACCCTGGAGCTCGGGGATACCTGCTACTTCGCCACCATGAACCCCGACTTCAGCTCTACATACCCCCTGGACGAGGCGCTCCTCGACAGGATATCCATCGCCGTCCCCGCCGTCCAGCCCGACTTCCTCGCCGGCCTCGCCCTGGCGGAACGGGAGCGGGAGGTCTCCGAGCTGGCGGAGGCCCTTCCGAGGCTCACCGCCGAGGAGTTTGAGGGGTTGCCGGAGCTCATCGCCGCAGTCCGCCTCGACGGCCAGGTGGAGCTCTCGATAATCTCCCTCCTGCGGGACTTCACCCTCTGCGAGAGGGCCCCCGCCTTCGACAAGACCCAGCTATCCGGCGGATCGAAGCCGAGCCGGGGGCTCTGCGCCGGATGCCACTACTTCAACAACCCCGAGGTCTGCTGCTGGCAGATCGACGAGGGGCTCTCCGACAGGGTGAGGCAGGACCTCCGGTCCTACACCAGGGCGCTGGCCCTCCTCCTGGGCCTGGAAGGCGAGGGGATGATCGAGGTTCTGAGGGCGATCGCCCCTTACGTCATATGGCACCGGACATCTCCCAACAGGACGGTCCTCGACCGCCCCCCCTACTACGGGGCAAGAAGGCTGCAGTTCGTCAGGGACCTCGTCGAGAAGTCGATCAACAGGACCCTAAACGAGCGGGGGGAGATGAACATGATCTTCGCCCGGGCCGTCGACGGCGACATCTCCCCGGAGGAGGCGATGGCGGAGCTCTCCGGCTACGACGACCCGATAGCTGCCCTCGACTACGTCAAAGCCCTGGAGAGGATCGTCTGAATCTCTCGGGGTTCATGGACGAGGCCTATAGGGGGAAGGTCCGGGGGGAGAAGAGGCTCCAGGAGAAGAGGGGCGATTTCATCCTGGGGTTTGAGGATCTGGCGAAGAGGCTGAAGGAGAGGCCGAAGAGGGAAGAGGTGGAAGCCGTCGCCCCCAAGGATCCCGAAACCATCTCAGCCGTCCTCCTTTCCTCCTCTCCCAGGGGAAGAAGAGAGGAGATGATCTGGGGATATCTATCCGGCCTCGCCGCCGAGGGGCTCTCCTCCCCCCTGGTGATCCCCCCGAGGAACTACGCTGGCCTTGAGATGCGGAGGGGAACGATCATCCTGGAGGTCGCAGCCGCGTCCACAGGATCTAAGGCCGGTCTTTCGTCAGGATCTGCCGGAGTCGGGGGATCCTGGGTCAGGGCTCATCACCTGGGGGAGAGGATCTCTGGGGGCAGGCTCGTCGTCCGCGGTCCCGCCGGGGACTACCTAGGCCAGGAGATGAAGGGCGGCGGGATCATGGCAGGATCCTGCGGCGATTACGCCTTCAGAAATATGCGGGGCGGCTGGGGGGTGGTCAGGGGCGACGCCGGAAACTATCTCGCCGTCGGAAACCAAGGCGGTAGGATCGCCGTCAAAGGGAGGGCCGGATCGAGGGCGGGCTGGCTGATGAGGTCGGGGAGGATCCGGGTGGGACGAGATTGCGGCGAATATCTGGGGCTGATGATGAGCGGCGGCCAGATCTCCCTCGCCGGCAGGGCTGGGGCGAGGGCGGGCTGGAGGATGAAGGGAGGGCTGATCGAAGCGGCGGGATACGGTCCCGAAGCGGGGGCGGAGAGGATTGGCGGCAGGATACTCCAGAGAGAGGATCTTTGAGATCTGGGAGAGGTCCAGGTCGAGCTGGCACCTCCCCCAGCTCCCTAGGCCGGTGATATCCAGAGCCGATGGCGACAGAGGCCCCTTTCCTTTCAAGAACTACAGGATCGTCGTCGGCGAAGAGACCCTGGATAAGGGCGACTATTACCTCGAGAACCTCTTCGACCACCTGATCGTCCACTACCTCTTCTGTCCCCGGTCCCTGGAGACGGCCGGGCGGTTAGCCGCAGCAGCCCTGGAGGGTCTCGGGAACGGGAATAAAATCCAGGCGAGGAGGATGGTCAACCTCTTCTCCGACATCGTCGTCGATACCTTCCGGCTGGAGCGGTCCCTCGAGGACGAGGGGAAGGTCCTCCTGGGGTGGAGGGAGCTGGGGAAGGAGGAGCTATCGCCTCTGGACGAGACGGTGGTGGGGTTTCTATCGGAGTTCTGGGGGGTCGATCTCTTCAAGACAGACCGTCCCGAGGCGGAGGAGCTCGTCGGCCTCTTCTCCTGGGGGGTGAAGGATAGGTCGAGGTGGCCGAGGCAGTGTATGCAGATGGCGAGGATCCTCGCAGACCTCCACCCAGGGCTCCTCGGGGCCGGGGAGGTCCCTTCCTCAGAGGGGCTCCTGGGAGACGCCGAATCCGCCCCCTTATCGGGGATCGCCTCCGACCTTGAGCCGGAGGCCTACAGGGAGACGCTCTCGGTCCTGGGGCTCGACGGGGACTTGAAGCGGTGGTATCGGGACCAGAGCTACACCATCGTGATCAGGCCTGCAGGGCAGGTGAAGGAGAGCCGGTTTCCCTCCAGCCTCGCCAAGTGGCGGTTCTCCGACCCTCCCGCGGAGCTGGACGTCGCCTACTCCCTCAGCCTCGCCCCGAGGCTGATACCCGGAGTCACAACCTACAAGAGAGAGGAGGAGTCCTGCTCCATGGCCGCCACAGGGGAGAGGGTCCCCGACCTCCTCGTCGTCCTGGACAGCAGCGGGTCGATGGGCGGCCACCGTAGGGGGACGAAGACCCATACAGCTACCCTTGCCGCCTTCAAGGCGAGCTCCTTCGCCCACAGCCAGGGGGCACAGGTCGCCGCCATAAACTATAGCGACCGGCTGGCCCTCCAGGACTGGACCAGGAACCTCTCCGCCGTCGAAGACGTCCTCGTCGAGCATCTGGGGTCCCGGACCCACATCCCCGGCCGGGAGGTGCTGGAACTGACGAAGGTGAGGCCTGGCTGCCTCATCCTCTGCATCACCGACACCCACATCCAGAACCTCTACAACGAATGGGAGCACCTTCGGGATGCCGCCTCGATTGGAAGGTTCGTCCTATTCTCCATCGACGAGGCGAATACAAACCGAATGGTGGAGGAGGCCCTCGGCGACCTGGGCAGGATCTTCCGGATCAACCGGCTCGAGGACCTCCTCTCCCTGGTCATCGAGACGGCAGAGGAGGCTTATCGACCCCGGCCGGGCCATCAGGGCCCGGGTACGGGGAAAGTTTTATCTCCTCCGAGGGAATGGGGGGAGGCTGAAGTGCCGGGGTAGGGTAGTTGGCCATCCTTTGGGACTGTGGATCCCATGACCCGGGTTCGAATCCCGGCTCCGGCCTAAATATAACGATAATCTCATTTTCCGCCTCTATAAACCTATTCCAATCCGTCTCTTTTTCCGACGGCTATTTAACGGCTCGAGCGGATCGTAATTGGCATGGCGACCGATCTCTCCGACCGGTTCTGCGGCTGCCTCCTGGGGGCAGCCGTCGGCGACGGCCTGGGGATGCCCGTCGAGGGGCTGACGAGGGAGGAGATCACAGATCGCTACGGCGAGGTCCGGGATATGATCGCCCCCGCCCCCGACCACTTCCACTCCCGCCTATCTGCGGGCCAGTACACCGACGACACAGAGCAGACCCTCATCCTGGCGGATTCGATCATCGAGGCCGGCTTCTTCGACGTGGAGAGGTTTGCGGCAAGGCTCTGCGAGTGGGGTCGGTGCTGGACAGCCGATCCCGGTCAGAACAGGGGGGTCGGATGGACGAGCATGACGGCGATAGGGGAGCTGTTGAGGGACCGGCCCTGGCAGGAGGCGGGGCTTGCGACCCCCACCTGCGGCTCTGCCATGCGGACCGCCCCCATCGGTCTCGTCTACCACTGCAGCCTCGACCTCGTAGCCTCCTACTCCGACCTGCAGAGCCTTCCCACCCACTCTTCAGCTGCCGCCCGGGCCGGGGCGGTCGCCGTCGGCTTGGGGGTCGCCCTCTCCCTCCTCGGCTTTCCCCCCGCCCGGGTCCTGGAGACGGCTGCCACCTTCGCCGATCGGGTCGATCACCACATCGCCCGGCGGCTTATCTTCGTCGGAGAGCTTCTCGGCCTGGACCCGGCGGAGGCTCTGGCGGAGATAGGGACCTCCCCCATGGTGGGGGAGACCGTTCCTGCCGCCTTCTTCTGCTACGTAAGCCTCGAGCCGGAGGAGGCTCTGGTGGCCGCCGCCTCCGCTGGCGGCGACACCGACTCCATCGCCTCCATCGCCGGGGCCCTGGCGGGGGCGTCTTGGGGCTCGAGCTGGATACCGGAGAGGTGGCTCACCCGCCTGGAGGATCGAGAGAGGATCGAGAAGGCGGCGAGAGATCTGGCTGCCGTGGCGGCGAGGATCTCTTCGGGGTTCTGATGGTAAGAGCCCCGGTCATGGGATCGATGGGATATAGGACGCCAGCGTGTCGTTTTTATGTCTGCCCGTAGTCGCCCTATATCATGATCAAGGTAGGAATAGTAGGAGGGTCCGGCTATACCGGCGGCGAGCTCCTCCGCCTCTTGAGCCTCCATCCCGGAGCAGAGGCGGTCTGCATCACCTCCAGAAAGCTGGAGGGAAAGTCCGTGGGGGACGTCCACACCCACCTTCGGGCGGTATCCTCCCTAAACTTCGAATCACCTTCACCGGCCGAGGTCGCCGAGAGGTGTGACATCGTATTCACCGCCGTACCCCACGGTACGGCGATGGACTGGGTGCCGGAGCTCCTCGATGCGGGGGCGAAGGTCGTTGACCTCTCCGCCGACTACAGGCTCCCCCTGGAGGTCTTCGAGAAGACCTACGGTATGAAGCACCGGGCCTTCCGGGAGGCGGTCTTCGGGATGCCGGAGCTCCACCCGGAGGTGAGGGGCGCCGACTTCGTCGCAAACCCCGGCTGCTACCCCACGGCGGCGAGCCTATCGGTGGCCCCCCTCGTAGGTGCGGGCTTTGCCGAGAGGGTCGTCTTCGACTCCAAGTCCGGGATCTCCGGGGCGGGGATCGCCCCCTCCCAGACGAGCCACTATCCGAATATGGCAGAGAACGTCATCGCCTACAAGCTGACCACTCACCGCCACCGGGCAGAGATAAATCAGGAACTTTCCCGCCTCTCACCCGGGGTGAAAGCCAACTTCACCCCCCACGTCGTCCCCGCCGTCCGGGGGATATTCACGACCGCCCACCTCCTGGTAAAAGACGAGTTCGTCGGCGAGATCCCCGATAAGGCCGGGATCGAGAGGATATACAGGGATTTCTACAAAGACTCTCCCTTCATCCGCCTCGTCCCGACCGTCCCCTCCCTGGCGGCGGTCCGGGGCTCGAACTTCTGCGACATCGGATTTGAGGTGGACGGGTCGGGGGACCGGATCGTGATCGTCTCAGCGATAGACAACCTGGTGAAGGGCGCCTCCGGCCAGGCGATCCAGAACATGAACCTTATGATGGGGACGGCCGAGACCGAAGGGCTCTGGTTCCCCGGCGGCGGACCCTGATGGTAAGATTGAAAGGATGGGGGCTGAAAAGGTAAATAAAAAGAGATCTGAGGGGTAGATGATGAAGGTCAGGGACGTGATGAACCCGGAGCCGGTCGCCATCCAGGCGACGGCCGCCGTCAGCGACGCCGTCAGACTTCTGAGGACGGAGGAGATCAGCGGGATGCCGGTTTTGGAGGGTGAAAAGCTGGTGGGGGTAGTCTCCGAATCGGACCTCCTCAAGATGCTCTCCGTCGAGAGGGAGGGGGGGCTGTGGCTTCCTAGCCCCCTCGAGATCCTGGAGGTTCCGATCCGGGACCTGATCCGGTGGGAGAAGCTCCAGGCGGAGGCGGAGGAGGCGGGGACGACGACGGTATCCGAGGTCATGACCAGGAAGGTCTTCACCGTCGGGCCTGAGGAATCCATCCAGCGGGCGGCGTCGATGATGGTCCGCCACCGGATCAACCGCCTCCCGGTCCTGGAGGGGGAGAGGCTGGTGGGGATAGTGACGAGGGGAGATATCATAGCGGGGCTGGGGATGGAGGCGTCGGAAGTTGAAGAGGATTGAGGGGGGGATATGCGCCGTCGGTGGCGTCAGGGCCGCCGGGGCGCGGCGGGGAAAGTACGGCGTCGCCCTCATCGCTGCGTCAGGTACTGCGGCCGGGGTCTTCACCACGAACAGGATCAGGGCGGCTCCCCTGGACGTCACCGCCGAGAATCTCTCCCTCTCCGGGGGAAGGCTTGAGGGGGTGATCGCCAACAGCGGATCTGCCAACGCCTACACCGGGGCAAGGGGGGCCGAAGACGCCCGCTGGATGGCGGGCCTCTTCGCCGAGACCCTAGGGGTCGGAGCCGATCGGATCGGCGTCGCATCGACGGGGGTTATAGGAAGGTACCTCGACCGGCGCATCTTGGAGGAGCTCTTCGACGAGGCGAGGAAGAGGCTCAGATCCGAACCCGAAGCGAGCGGAGAGGCGGCTTCGGCGATCATGACCACGGACACGAGGGTCAAAGAGATCGCCGTCGAGCACCGGGGCTTCAGGGTGGCGGGGATCACCAAGGGCGCGGGGATGATCGAGCCGAATATGGCTACGATGCTCGCCTTCCTCTACACCGACGCCAGAATCTCGCCGGAGGCTCTCAGAGAGGCCCTCCTGGATGCGGCAGACGAGAGCTTCAACATGCTCATCGTCGACGGGGACACCAGCACCAACGACCTGGTCCTGGTGACGGCGACGGGGAAGGCCGATGCAGACCCCGACGACTTCAGAGAGGCCCTCACCACTGTCTGCGTGGAGCTGGCGAAGATGATGGCCAAAGACGGCGAAGGGGCCACAAAGCTGGTGGAGATGGTCGTCACCGGGGCGTTGGACGGAGAGGACGCCCGCCTCGTCGCCAAGACGGTCATGAGGAGCAGCCTCGTCAAGACCGCCCTCTTCGGGTGCGATCCCAACTGGGGCAGGATCGTGGCGGCGGCGGGAAGGTCCGGGGCAGAGGTCGATCCGGAGAAGATCACCCTCTCGATCTCCACCGCTGGCGGGGATGAGGTCTTCCTCGTCAGGGACGGCAAGATCGTCGACGGCGTCCTGGGGGCGGCGGAGGTGGTGATGAGGGCCGAAGAGCTTCTGATCACCCTCCACCTCGGCCTCGGGGAAGGTACGGGACGGGCCTTCGGCTGCGACCTCTCTTACGACTATGTCAAGATCAACGCAGATTATACGACCTGACGAGGAGGAAGGCGAAGATCATGCTTCTGAGAGGTGAGAGGCTCGGCGGGATCTCCGGGGACGTCCTGGAGTTCATATCCTCGAGAGAGGCGGACCGGCAGATCTTCGAGGCGGACCTCCTGGTGGACAGAGCCCACCTGGTGATGCTGAAGGAGCGGGGGCTCATCACCGCCGAGGAGTTCTCAGAGATCGTCGCTGGTCTCGACGGGATCGAGATGGCGAGGCTCGGGGAGGGCGAAGACGTCCACGAGGCTATCGAGGCGGAGCTTATAGCAAGGGTAGGGGCCGTCGGGGGGAGGATGCACACCGGGAGGTCTCGAAACGACGAGGTGGCGACCTGCATCCGGATCGCCCTCCGGGGGGAGCTCCTCGGCCTCATGGCCGAGGTGAACGATCTCGCAGAAGCCCTCGTCGAGAGGGCCGCCGAGAACGACGATTCAATAATTCCGGGGTTCACCCACCTCCAGCACGCCCAGCCGACGACCCTCGCCCACCACCTCCTCGCCCACGCCGACGCTCTTATGCGGGACTTCGAGCGGCTCTTGGACTCTTACCAGAGGGTCAACCGGTCGCCCCTCGGCGCCGCAGCCTTCGCCTCCACCGGCTTCGATATCGACCGGGCCAGGACCGCCGAGCTCCTCGCCTTCGACGGCCTCGTCGAGAACAGCATGGACGCCGTCTCGACGAGGGACTTCCTCCTGGAGGCGTTATCCTCCTCCGCCATCCTGATGGTGAACGCCAGCCGCCTCGCCGAGGAGCTGATCTTGTGGAGCACGTCGGAGTTCGGCTACGTCGAGCTCGACGATCTCTTCACCTCGACCTCCTCCATCATGCCCCAGAAGAAGAATCCCGACACCGCAGAGCTCGTCCGGGGGAAGACCGGCACCGTCTTTGGGTCCCTCGTCGCCGCCCTCGCCATCAATAAGGCCCTCCCAATGAGCTACAACCGGGATCTGCAGGAGGCGACGCCGAACCTCTGGCGAGGAATATCGACGACCAGGGCGGCGGTGCGGATCCTGACGGGGGCCGTCTCGTCGGCGAAGTTCAGGACCGAGAGGCTGGAGGCCGCCTCAGGAACGGGCTTCTCGACGGCGACGGAGATCGCCGACTCGTTGGTACGCAAGACGAAGATCCCCTTCCGGACCGCCCACCAGATCGTGGGAGCCCTGGCGGCGAAGGGCGAGACGCCGACGATAGATGACCTGGACGGGGCGGCGGAGAGGATAGCAAAATTCAAACCGAGCGACCGGGGCTTTGGCAGAGAAGAGCTCGCGGCCGCCCTCGACCCGAGGAGGAACGTGGCGGCGAGGTCGAGGACCGGGGGGCCCGCACCGGCGGAGACACGGAGGATGGCCGCCGACCGGAAGAGGAGGATCGAGGAGAACGACCGGCTCGTCGAAGAGATGAGGGGAAGGGTCGATTCTGCCCTCGCTGCCCTGCGGGAGATGAGGTGACGGTATCGATCTGACGGTATCGATGGGGGCTTTACAGGTTGATTAAATGACGACGGCTTCGATCGGACCGGTCTGGGGGGGAGACGGGCCCGGCAGCCCGGCGAGAGCGCCTGCCCTGCCGGAGGACGGCCTGGTCGAGTTTCTTAGAGGCGGCGGGTGGCGGCGGAGGCTCGGCCTCTTCCTTGTCCTCCTATCCTGCCTCCTCTACGGTTGCCTCCTCCTCGTCCCTTCGGCGCCCCTATCCACCTCGGGAAAGGTCGCCCTCTCGTCCCTGCTGGTGATATCCGGGGAGGTGTCCTTCTGGGTAGGAGGCTTCATCCTCGGCCGCGACGTCGTCGCACGGTGGCGGGGGGCCCTCGACCCGCGCAGGTGGATCAGAGGGAGGAGATGAAGAGTTCAGATATGGCCAGTCTTCTATCTTCGATCTGGTGGAACTCTCTTTAATTTGGCCGGAGACGACTCTGAGATCCCGCCTCAGGGAAAGACTTATGTTATTTCCGATCTTCTGAATTTGTGGAGGGAGAGCGAATGTCTCGTTCATATCGACTTCTTACCTTTATCGCTTGTCTTTTGCTGGTTCAAACGGGCTTCGGACAGGATACGGAGCCGCCGAACGTACTGAGCTTCGATTTCGATCCGAAGGCCTTCGATACTTCGGCGTCATCTCAGGAGATAACAGTAACAGCACGATTGACTGATGACTTGAGCGGCTTTAGTCAAGGGTATTTCAGGTTCCAAAGCCCATCAAAGATCCAAGATATCGGTGCATGGTTCAGCTCTTACGAACGAACTTCTGGAAACGAGCTTGACGGAACCTACGAGCGAAAAATAACCCTTCCGCAATACAGCGAGCCTGGGACTTGGAAACTGAGTTCTGTTGAACTCAGAGACAACGTCGGAAACTGGAAGTACATTTCCGGAGTTGAAGTGGAATCCCTGGGAATTCCTACAGAGTTTGAAGTAGAATCGGTGGGAGACGCGACACCACCTGCCATAGCGAGCTTCGACTTTAATCCCAAAGCAGTGGATACGTCAGCATCGCCTCAGGAGATCACCGTAACTGCACGGTTGACTGATGATCTGAGCGGCTTCAGTCAAGGGTATTTTAGGTTCCAAAGCCCATCAAAGATCCAAGATATCGGTGCATGGTTCAGCTCTTACGAACGAACTTCTGGAAACGAGCTTGACGGAACTTACGAGCGAAAAATAACCCTTCCACAATACAGCGAGCCCGGGACTTGGAAACTGAGTTCTATTGAACTCAGAGATAAAGTTGGAAACTGGAAGTACATCTACGGAGTTGAACTAGAAGCCCTGGGCATTCCCACAGAGTTTGACGTAGAATCGGTGGGAGACACGACACCACCTGCCATAGCGAGCTTCGACTTAAATCCCAAAGCATTGGATACGTCAGCATCGCCTCAGGAGATCACCGTAACTGCACGCTTGACTGATGATCTGAGCGGCTTCAGTCAAGGGTATTTCCGGTTCCAAAGCCCATCAAAGATCCAAGATATCGGTGCATGGTTCAGCTCTTACGAGCGAACTTCTGGAAATGAGCTTGACGGAACCTACCAGCGAAAAATAACCCTTCCACGATACAGCGAGGCTGGGACCTGGAGACTGAGTTCTATTGAACTCAGAGATAACGCCGGAAACTGGAAGTACATTTCCGGAGTCGAAGTGGAAGCCTTGGGCATTCCCACCACCTTCCGTAACGTCCACAGCGGCGTCTTTTCGATCTCCGGCACGAAGTTCAACGACCTCAACAATAACGGAGCCAAAGATGCTGACGAGTCGGGCCTTCCCGGCTGGAGGATTGAACTTCTCTTCGAAGGGGAAGTTATCGACTCCACCGTTACATCAGCTGATGGCACTTACTCTTTCGATCACCTGGCACCAAAAAGCTACACGGTGAGAGAAGTTCAGAAGGCTGGGTGGGTCCAGACGTATCCTCCAGGCGGGTTTCATTCTGTCACCTTGGTCGTTGCCGATTCGACGGGCAACGACTTCGGGAATCACCAGATCATGAAATACGATACAGACCCTCCTAATGTAGTGAGCTTCGATTTCGATCCCAAATCGGTTGATACATCAACTTCGTCTCAGGATATCACGTTCACAGCACGTTTGACCGATGATCTAAGCGGGATAAGCGTCTCTGAGTTCATGTGCAGCTCTGGTGTCTCGTTTATAAGTCCTTCCGGAAATCAAAATTCGTATGCAGGCTTTTGCAGCTGGAATCGTGTCTCAGGAAACGAGCTTGATGGCACCTATGTAAGCGTTATGACCCTCCCCCAATATAGCGAAGCAGGAACCTGGCAACTACAGGAACTCTGGTTGGATGATACCGTTGGCAACCAAAAACGCCTATCGAAAGATGACATGATATCCCTTGGATTCCCCACCGATTTAGAAGTGATATCGGATGAAGATACAGACCCTCCTAATGTAGTGAGCTTCGATTTCGATCCCAAATCGGTTGACACATCAACTTCGTCTCAGGATATCACGTTGACAGCACGTTTGACCGATGATCTAAGCGGGATAAGCGTCTCTGAGTTCATGTGCAGCTCTGGTGTCTCGTTTATAAGTCCTTCCGGAAATCAAAATTCGTATGCAGGCTTCTGCAGCTGGAACCGTGTCTCAGGAAACGAGCTTGATGGCACCTATGTAAGCGTTATGACCCTTCCCCAATATAGCGAAGCAGGAACCTGGCAACTACAGGAACTCTGGTTGGATGATACCGTTGGCAACCAAAAACGCCTATCGAAAGATGACGTGATATCCCTTGGATTCCCCACCACCTTCCGAAACGCCCACAGCGGCCTCTTTTCGATCTCCGGCATGAAGTTCAACGACCTCAACAATAACGGTGCCAAAGATGCGGGCGAGTCCGGCCTTACTGGTTGGAGGATCGAGCTACTCTCGGAAGGAGACTTGATCGACTCCACCATTACCGCAGCTGATGGCACTTACTCCTTCGATCACCTGGCGCCGGGGAGCTACACTGTGAGAGAAGTTCAGAAGGCTGGGTGGGTCCAGACGTACCCCCCAAGCGGATCGCACTCGATTATGCTGAAAACCGCCTCGGAGACCAATGCCGACTTCGGTAACCATCAAACTGACGAATTAGAGGTTAGAAAGATCGCCCTCAATTCTCATCCCAAGCGCGGCGAGGAGATTGAGTACCTGATACAGATCAAAGCTCCTCTAGACTCGACTTACACCAACGTCACCATCAGGGACGTTTTCAATCGTGATGTTGAGTTCATCGAGGCATCGCCTATGCCTGACTCGGACGGTA
This sequence comes from Candidatus Methanocrinis natronophilus, assembly GCA_029167045.1. Lineage (GTDB taxonomy): Archaea > Halobacteriota > Methanosarcinia > Methanotrichales > Methanotrichaceae > Methanocrinis > Methanocrinis natronophilus. Next base: position 2,993 of record JARFPK010000032.1, on the reverse strand, counting down.
TCTGGAGGATCCCACAGGTAAAAGGAATTGAATATTGGGATACCTTGATAACTCTGAGGGTCAAAGTCCCCGAGAAGCAGGACTTCGAGTTCGACATGGTCCAGGGCGTTGCAGGCAAGGGGTTCGTCAACGTTAGAAACGACTACAGCACCACCTACCAGTCCTATGTCATAACCAACTGTATCTACGTGAGCGTCGACGAATTTCCGACCCGGGTGTTCTCCGACTGCACGAGCGTAACAGTCTCAGATCCGGGGACGGAGCTTTCCACCCGGGAGCACGGGTCCGGAACTTACGAGAGCGGGGAGCTCGTCACGGTCAGGACCGAGAACAAGTCGATCTTGATCCAGAAGGACATGGCCGCCGCCTACGCCCCCACGACCCTTGGCTTATACCACGGCCGGGACGTGACCTTCTCGTCTAGATGGACTCAGGCAGCGAACGCCAAGAACAGGGTTACCGGCACCTCCATGAGCGAAAATTACCGATACGCCACCTTCATCGACCGCAAATCGAGGATGTTTCTCGACCGGAACGAGTCGGTGATGGAGATCGATGTCGAGTTCGACGGGATGGGACACATCGGCTTCCTCAAGATGCCCACCAACAGATCGACACCTCAAGATACGCCCATCATCGAGGTCCGGGAGGACTACCTCGGATCCTTCAAGATCCTCCAGAGGATCGACGAGTACGGCAGGGGCGTATCCTACGAGAAGGCGGCCTCGGGCACCGGCTTCACCGTCGGCGACCGCCGGATCGGCGAGAGTCAGAGGTCCTACGAATCGGGTACCGGCACCTACGACTCTGAAGAGATCATAGAGACCTACACCAACTACATCGCCAAAGACATCAGCCTCGTCCACGCGCCGATGAGCCAGCAGCTGACCGACGCCCGGACGATCGCTTACTCACAGAAGTGGAAGGAAGGTATCTACTCCAGGAATCCGGGGACGAGCTTCATCGGTGAGGAGTACAGATCCATCACCAGGCTCGACAAAGAGACGGTGGCCCGGGGATTGAACGAGATGGAGACGGAGGCGGAGTTCTCCGGCCAGGCCAGGTTCAGGGCGATCCTCGATAAGAGCCAGGGAGGGCGCGATCCCGAGGTGGACTTCGACGAGAAGTACGCCGGCGACTACTCGATACAGAGGCGGATCCTCTTCACCGGGATCTCGAAGTACGGCAAGCCCCACCTCAACGTCACCAAGACCCTCGACGACGTCTATGAGGAGGTCCTACCCTGGGATCATGGCGAGCCCCATCTCGAAGGAGCGGTGAAGAAGAGGACGGTGGCGGTCTACACCATCAGGATCGAGAACGATGGCAACCGGATCCTCCATCCGGTATACGTCCAGGATTGGTTCCCACCGGGGGCGACCTTCATAGAGCCCTCGTCGATCAGGCCCTCTGAACTCACCGACTCTTACGCCAACTGGACCCTGACCCACCTATCCATCGGCGGAGCGGTCGAGATCAACCTATCGCTGGACGTCAGCAAATACTATTCGGCCAGCTATCCGCCGGAGATGGTGAACAGGGTCGAGGTCTGCGGCGTCTACGACGATGAGCAGGTCTGCGCCGCCAACTTCTCGGCCCTCGAGATCAAGTGGCTCACCTGCTGCCTCGACGAGCCCATCTCGGTGGCAAAGGCCGCCGAGATCGACCCTGTTGACCCCAGGGTCGTCCGGTACAGGATAGATGTATCCAACCACGACGACGCCACCCGGGTGGCGACGGTGACCGACCGGCTCCCGGCGGGCATGGACCTCCTCGAAGCGTCCATACCCTTCGCCTCTTATGAGAACGGGGTCGTCGTCTGGCAGATTCTGGATATAGGACCCTTTGAGACGAAATCGATCGGGTTCGCCGCCCTGGCATCCGCCGACGGCAGATTCATGAACGTCGTCGAGGTCGACCCGCGATCCGTCGACGGGACCGTCGTCCAGCCGGTCCACGCCGCTTGCGTCATCGATGTCGGCATCGTCGAAGGTGAATGCGCACCCATAGGTTGCGGGATATGGCAGCCGCCGAACTGGCAGTTTCAGCACGCCGGCTATCAGCCGGACGTCATGAACTGTGAGCTGCTCACCTGCACCAGATGTGAAGGGACGGGATCGTGCCTCGCGCCCTGAAGGGCGCGGGGGCATCCCCTCAATAATCCCTAATTATGAGAACCGGTTTAGCAAAGAGGCGACCCTCGAAGAAAAGGGAACGACTGGCGCTCGGACGGGGCGCCAGGTTCTCTGTCATGCTGCTCTTACAGCTCCTTCTTCGCGAGGATCGCCCCGGATCGGGCGTGGGGCTTCCTGGAGACCGAGTCCATCGACTTCTCCATCTCCCCCCGCCTCGTCGGCTAGGATCGCCGCAGCCCGCATCACCTCGTGGCCGGCGGCGGTGAGGGCGATCCGATCCAGCTCTTTCAGCCTCAAGCAGGCAGCGGCGTCGATCCCCGCCACCGTCTGGGCCATCTGGAGGGCTCCGATAGCCTTCGCCCGGGCGTAGGGGTTTTTAAAGTCCATCCTCTCGGTGCACTTCTCGGGGTTTGAGAGGATGGCCGGCAGCTTCGCAGATCCGGCGATGATGCTGGCCATCGCCCCGTCCAGCTCCTCCTGGACGAGCCTGACGGACCCGCAGATGCTGAGGACCTTGATGGCGTCGGCGTTGAATCGTCGTTTCGCACTAACGGTCTAATTTCCAAACATTTCCTCCTAAGCTCCCCATGATTTAGCCGTCGTTTCGCACTAACGGTCTAATCTCCAAACATTTCCCCTCATAATTAATAGCAAAGATTTATTAAATATCCCGTTATATCCCGTTTTTTAGGGGTAGCAATTATGGAGATAAGGACTCTTCCACTAGATCATCTAGGTTTAGTTTCAGGTGTATTCGACCAGTTAGACATCGCTGATCTGATCGATGATAGGCTTCCTAAGAAGAGAAAGCACAACCTTGGGCATTCAGTGCTCATTAAGTCTATGATATTGAACGGG
>JARFPK010000031.1 GCA_029167045.1 Candidatus Methanocrinis natronophilus | reverse complement strand
AACCTGGAAATTTGAGTTATTTGTTGACCGTAATATATATAACCTTGTAGGTGTTATACCGCCTACATGGCCATCAAAAGGCATAAGCGCGGGGACCACGTATACCTTGCAGAATACAAATCCATCCGTCAAGGGGATAAGGTCATCAGCAAATTCGTAAGATACATTGGTCGCGAAGATTCTGAAAACACAATCAGTAAGCCTCGTAAGAGGGTACTAGACAAGCTAGAATTGGCTGATTCATATCGTGCCGGAGACGTTCAACTGCTCTGGTCGATTGCTGAGGATCTTGGATTTGTGGGCATAATCGACAGAATTTGCTGCGGGCTTTCTGATGTTGAAGGCCCCTCTCCAGGGAAGTTGCTTACCGTCTGGGCGATCAATCGCGCCATCGATCCTGAAAGCGCAACTCAGCTTGAACGCTGGATTCCAACTACAGTCCTTCCTAAATTGAGCGGTATTGATCCTGATTCATTCACTAAAGATGCGTTTCTTAGAGCTTTGGATTTCGTTTGTGCAGATGACCGCTCTACTAAAAGCATCTCAGACCTGACCGCCAAGCTGGATGAAGCGTTCTACAAGAAGTGGCGAGAGGATAACCCATTGCCGCCAGGGGAAAGAGAGACTTTGGCATACGATCTAACAACCGTCCTCTTCTTCGGAGTCAGTTGCCCCCTTGCCGAGCTTGGATATAACCCTGATAGAATAAGACGGAGACAGGCAAATATTGGCTTGCTCGTATCGAAACGAGATCGATATCCAATAATGCATTTCGTCTTTAACGGAAGCCGCCACAGCAATTCAACGGTAAAAAACTTGATATCTAGCCTGAAGAAGGCTAAAATCGAACCGGGTACTCTGATCTGGGATCGAGGCAACGTATCACAAAAACATGTGGAAGAGATGGTATCCTCGGGGTGGAAACTGATATGCGGCGTTCCAAAGACCTCGAAGAAGGCGAAGGAGTTGATCATTGAGACGGACGTACCAATTTGGCCAGAGACGTTGGTCCGAAGCAGCAAAGCAGGTCATATCTACGCTATCAAGACCGACGATTCCCTATTTGGTTTGGATGATATCGCTATCGTATACTGCAATCGAGAAAGAGCTGTTAGAGATGCCGATTTGAGAAACGAGGCCTTGGCCGTCATCGGAGACGATCTCGATGAGTTGAGCGAGATAGGCAGTGATTGGTCAGAGAAGAAACTCCATGCCAAGATGAAGACCATCATAGGATCGTGGTCAAATTACGTATCTGCCAGCGTCTCGAGAAAGGACGAAGGCAAGAGAATAGCTTGGAGCTACAGGAAGCACGAACTAAAAAAAGCACAGAAAGCCGATGGGAAATGGTTGCTTATATCCACTGATAAATCATTAGATGAAGATCAAGCTGTCAATATGTATCTCGAAAAAGACTTCATCGAGAAGGTTTTCCGAGTTCTAAAGTCGAATGAGGAGATCGAACCGGTGCGCCATCGTCTGGAACAACGGGTAAGGGCTTACGTCTTTGTTTGTATGCTGGCTTATAGATTGTTAGCAGTTTTACAATGGAAGCTGAAAGTGGCATCTAGAAAAGAGGATTCATGGGAAAGTGCTCATTTGTTTTTGCAGGAGCTATCGCGAGTGAATGAGGTCGAGGTCAAGTTCGGGCATGAGATCAAGACATGGTATCTCAATCTTACTCAAAAGATGAGTTCTACATTGAAGGACATCGGCAAGAAAGAACTGTTCAAGGAGGCGGTCAGGCTCACCGAGCCCTAGAGTGTAGGTGGCATATCTGCGCTAAGCAGGTTCTTACAGATTGTTCAGGCTTCATCCTGAACTGAAAAAGCGCTATTGGGGTGGAAGTCTATGGTCAAGTGGTAAATTCTTTCGATCCGTTGGAAACGTGACCGCTGACACGATCAAGCACTATATTAAGGAATCTCAGGGGAAACCGAAATTAGAGGTTCAATCGTACAGATCAAGGAAATCTGGGCAACGAAGACTCGAAGAGTTCTGAAATCCGGAAAACCGGGCGTGCGGCCCCGAAGCATACCCCACCCTTTAGGGTGGGGTGGGCCGCACGCAATTTGATTTAATAAATTATTCATTATGGATAAGATAGGAGATTTAGGCGAATTTCATGAGGGAATTCATACAGGAAATATTCGTGGTAAGCTATTCCACAGAAGTAAACCACAATTTTCTGATGAATCAAAGATTAAACCATGCTTAATCGGTAATGCGTATGGGGATAAATTCGATAGATACTATTATTTTAGTAATAACAATTATGTAATTTATGATTCATCTATTATTGATAAGACTAACGGAGAGTACGCTTCGCTACGTGATGAGAATATTTTTATTGGTCCGAAGCTTTATATAACTCGGACTGGAGATGATTTCGTCAGTTTTTATGACGAAAAATTTTATGCTAGTAATAACTTGTTTTCGTTTAAGTTTAAATCTGGCGAAATAATGAATAATCCACACTCTTATCTATTTATGAATGCCATATTAAATTCAAGATTTGCCCAACGATGTAATCGCTTGTTTATTGCTCCAAGATTTGGTAAATTATTTACTGAAACAAAAATTATACACTTGGCAATGCTCCCCCTCCGTCGCATCAATTTCACCACCCCCGAGGACGAGCGCGCCTGCCTTGTTTCGGATCTGAAGGGCCTCTACGCTGCCGGGCGGTTAGAAGATGTTCTTTCCAGGGTGGAAGAGTGTCTACCTAAGGATTCTTCGGGCGGGTTCGTCACCGAGAGGGAGAAGTCGGATGTAGTACATGACCTGTTGGCGTATCTCGCTGAAGAGATGATCGAGATGAACAAGGAGAAGCAGGGCGAGATCCGGGGCTTCCTCGATTGGCTCCGAGGTGACATGGGGGCAGAGGTCGATGATCTCTCGAACAAGACAAAGATCCAGGCGTATTACCAGCACGGCTTCTCTGATCTCCTGAAAGTCCTGAAGACGAACAAGCGGAAGCTGAAAACGGACTACTCTGCCCGAAAGCCTCAGGAGCGTCTGAAGGAGGAGTTCGAATCGTCCATCGCCACTTTGACGCCGCTGCTCGCCCGGATTAGAGAGACCGATGAGCTGATCGATCAGGTCGTCTACAAGCTTTACGGGCTCACCGAGGAGGAGATCACGATTATTGATAATGCAAATGCAAAATAAGTCATATCGATCTTTATAAACTTGAAAAGGCCCTCGCAGCAGCCTCCGCCCAAGACAGTAATAAAATAATAATTAAGATGCGGGGTGCCTTGATTGATCCTTCATAAGTACAAAATTATTTTCATCAACAAATCTCTACCTCCATCAGCCTTCGCCCAATTTGTTGGCCTTTGCATAATATATCTATTATAGAACTCTTTTCAATAGTGGAATCCTCCTCACCACCATCTCGCTCGCCACAAAGCATATCGGCACCGCCACCGCCGCTGCCACGGCGAACTTGGCGAGGGGGTGCAGGGCGACCCCCCGCATGGCGGCGGTGACGCGGGATCTGGATCACCGGGTGGAAGAAGTAGACGGCGAAGCTGTTATCCGCCATGAACCGGGCAAGCCTCCCGCCGGAGTTGAAACGCTCCCGGAATATGACGACGATGCCGAGGTAGGCCCCCACGCAGAAGAAGGCCTCCCAGAGGGCGCGGGAGGCGATCTCGGCCATCTCATTCTCCTCGATCTCCAGGTTCCTCTCTGCTGAGTGTAGAAACCTCTCAGCCGTCTTCAACGAGCTCTCCACCCCTCGGATGCCCTCGAATCCCTTTTATCAGGCCTATTTCGAGAGATTCGTCTATCCTCAAAGCTCAACCCCCTTTATCAGAACGTGATTTCTCAAAACGCTCTCGGCGAACCTTTCCCCCTCGCTTTTCAGGGCCTGCCACCTGTAGAAAGGGATCACCGTCAGCTGCGCCTCCCGCCCCAGCGCCGACTCGAGTTCCAGGACGCGATCCCAATCGACGCCTGACTCCTCGCCGATCACCAGGAGGTCTAGGTCGCTATGCTCGTCGAGGTTCCCGGAGGCAAAGCTCCCGTAGACCGCCAGGGAGGTGGAGCCCTTGGCGATCACCTCCAAGAAGAGATCCTTGAGCCTGAGGTTGTGGTAAGCCCTCAGGATCTCCTTTGCGGTGAAGTCCTCCCTCTTCAGCCGAAGGAGCATGAGGTTTACCATCGACCTCTCCGAGATCAGGCCGTCTTCTGCCAGGCGGTCGCAGTACTCCTTGGAGCCTGTCGACAGTCTCTAGGTACTTTCAAGCTCGTTCAGATTACCTTTTTTGGTGGCGTGCGACAAGCAGTAACAAATTCGTAACCTAATTACGTTATCATGATAGAATCTTTATCTTTCAGTTGAAAGATTTTATCGCATTCTTCGACGTTAAGTCTAGCTCCAAGTCCAGAGCAAAGTCCAAGGCGGATTAAGTTATCTGTTATCAAGTCGAATTCTTCGTCGTATAATTTCATATGTCAAAGTATTGATCCCCGACTCGCGCCACGCTCTGCCCACTGACCTGGTTTGAGACCAATTTGTAGCGTCAAGTCGTATATTGCATCAAGCAACGTAGCCTCGTTAGGTGAAAGTTGACTTAAAATATGTGGATAACTTGGGTAGATAGTAAAGGGTCCATTTGGTGTAGCCGCATTAGCGAGAAGCGCCGCCCATTTGGTTGAGAGATCCTCGTCTTCTTCAAGTGCTGCACCGTCTAATAGTGGCAGTAATGTCTTAGGAGGAACTGCTCTTGGGGTTACACCCGCTTCATCTAACATTATTTGGGCTTTTGCCAGCATTTTTACTTGATTCTTAAATCGGTAGAATTTGACTTTGTCCTGAAGAAGTAGGCCACTTTCTTCAGCTGCAGGACCTGCAATTTTTTCTAAAAATCTAATCACAGCATCTACACCTTTTTCGGCTAATGCTAAAGTCATTTTGATCTCACCAAATACTATTCAGGCCCCCATTTTACATAAATATAGACTTATAGCGCCCCGACCCCCTCGGAGCGCCCTCCCTCCTCACACCTCAGATCTTCTGTATCTCCTCCTTCGTCGCGAGCTTGATCCCGGCGCCGGTGAGGACCTTCTTCGCCTTCTCGATGTTGTCGACCCGGATGATGAGAAGCGCCCGCTCCGCCTTCGCCGTGACGAAGGCGTAGGCGTAGTCGACGTTCACCTCGTTCTCCCCCAGGGCGTTGACGATCTCGTATAATCCACCTGGTATGTCCTTCATCTCGACGGCCAGAACTTCCGTCTCGGAGACGGTGAATCCGCTCTCGTGAAGGACCTTGTACCCCTTCTCCGGATCGTCGACGACCATCCGGATGACCCCGAAGTCCCCCGCCTCGGCGACGGTGAGGGCCCGGATGTTAACCCCGGCGTCGGATAAGGTCTTGGAGACCTTCGCCATCCTTCCGGGGCGGTTCTCTACGAACAACGATATCTGCTTGATTGCCACCATTTTTTTCCACCTCTTCTTTGTCGTCGTTTCAGACCTTCCTCTTGTCGATCACCCTCACCGCCTTCCCCTCGGACCGGGGGATCGTCCCCGGCTCGACGAGCTCCACGTCGGCGACGACGTTCAGTACGCCCTTCAGCTCCTTTGAGATCCTCTTGGAGAGGGCCATCAGGTCTCCTATCTTGTCGCTGAACCCCGTCTCCGTCACCTCCACCATCACCTTCATGATGTCCAGGGGCCCCTTCCGGTCGACGATGATCTGGTAGTGGTCCCCGACGGCGGGGATGGTCATCAGGACCGACTCCACCTGGCTGGGGAAGACGTTGATCCCCCGGATGACGATCATGTCGTCTGTGCGGCCTAGGATTCTCATCAGCCTCGGATGGGTCCTGCCGCACTCGCAGGGCTCGGAGTCGATCTTCGTCAGGTCCCCGATCCGGTACCTGATGAGGGGTATCGCCCATTTGTTCAGGGTGGTGATCACCAGCTCGCCGGTCTCGCCATCGGGGAGCTCTTCTCCGGTCTTGGGGTCGATCACCTCGATGAGGAACATGTCTGACCAGACGTGGATCCCGTTCTGCTCCCGGCATTCCGTGAAGAGGGGGCCGCTCATCTCGCTCGTCCCGAAGATGTCGTAGGCCTTTATCCCCGTCGCCTCCTCGATCCTCCGCCGGGTCTCGTCGGACCAGGGCTCAGCCCCGAAGACCCCCACCTTCAGGCTGGTGTCGTCCCGGATGGAGACGCCCATCCTCTCCGCCACCTCGGCGATGTGGAGGAAGTAGGAGGGGGTGCAGGCGATGGCGGTGCTCCCCAGGTCCTGCATCAGCATGATCTGCCGCTCGGTGTTCCCCGTCCCGGTGGGTAGGACCGTCGCCCCGATCTTCTCCGCCCCGTAGTGGAGGCCCAGGCCGCCGGTGAAGAGGCCGTAGCCGTACCCCACCTGGATGACGTCGCCGCGGCCGAGGCCGATGGAGGTGAGGGCCCGGGCCAGGGAGTCCGACCACATCTCGATGTCGTCTTTGGTGTAGCCGACGACCGTCGGCTTTCCCGTGGTTCCGCTGGAGACATGGTAGCGGACGATCCTATTCCTCGGGAGGCTGAACATCCCCGTCGGATAGGTGTTTCGGAGATCGACCTTGTAGGTGAAGGGGAGCTTCGCCAGGTCGCCGAGGCCCCTTATATCCGATGGGACCACCCCGGCCTCTCTGAACCTCTCTTTATAGAAGGGGGAATGATCGTATACATAATGGACCATCGACTTCAACCGATCCACCTGGAGCTTGGCGAGGTCCTCCCTGGGCATGCGTTCGATCTGCGGATTCCAGTAATCAAACATGGCCATCAACCAGTCCATCCTCACTCTCTTGTACGATAAATATCAATCGATCGCCCCTTCGCGCCCTGAGAGGCATCTCCAGCCCCTTCGACCTTCCCGACGATCCCATGCGGGAAAGCCTTCGGAAATCAGATATACGATCATCACCAAGGACTATCGGGTGAAGAAGTGACTTTGAGGGGAAAGATACTCCTTTGGGCCCTGCTGGCGACGCTCCTCCTGACGGGCCAGTCGTGGTGTCAGATGGCGGAGTTCGAGAAGATCGGAGCCGGCGACGACGCCTCCGAGCCGGTCCTGGTCATGGGAACCTCCACCGAACCTCAGGGTCTCCTTCCCTCGGTGAAGAGGGTCCAGTTCAGAACCGAGACGGGCTGGTCGAGCTGGATCTACCTGAAGGGGGTCAGGCTGACGACGGATCCGGTGGCGGTATCGCCGCAGCCGGGGGTAGTCGACATCCTCACAGGAGGAAACGACAACGATCTCTGGCAGATCCGCCTCACCGGCCATGGCAGCTGGTCAGACTGGATCAGGATCTACGGCCCGCCCCCCTACAACAAGAAACTAGGCGGGGTCCATTTCAGAAAGTACGAGCTGGCGGCGGTATCGACCGGTTCTTCCGGAGGCGACTACCACCTCTTCACCTGGGGTCCTACAAACCACTGCCTCTACAAGAGGTGCTGGGGGTCTGGTGGAAGGGTCGCCTGCGAACGGACCCTCGACTGGATCCCGATGGAGGGTGAGATCGGATCGAGGCCTGCCGCCGTCCTCCACCGGGATGAGATCCACCTCTTCGCCCTCGACAGCTCCGGTGGTCTCATCTGGAACCGCGCCGACCTCCCGGCGACAGGGTCGAGAGATGCCCCCTCCTGGGAGGGCTGGTCCCCCCTGCGCAGCGGCTTTGTCTCGCCTCCGGCAGCGGCCACCGACGGGGAGGCTATCCACGTCTTCGCCCTTATGGATGGGGGCGGCCTCGGCCACTTATCCTTCGACCCCGAGACCGGCGACCTCAGATCGGAGACGATAAGCCTGAGGATGGACTCATCCCCTGCCGTGGTAATAGACGGGGAACGGATCGACCTCTTCGGTGTTCGGGGAGATGAACTGATCCACGTCCTCTACGACGGCGAGGCCTGGTTGAGGGGCGAAAACCTCAGGGGTTTCATCTCTGGCCAGCCGACGGCGGTATCCGACGGTCGAGGCCAGATCTGGGTCTTCGCCCGGGGGCAGGGGGGGTGGCTCTGGGGAATTCATTATGCACCTGGCTAGTAGTTCGAGGGGAATGATCCCTGGAAAGGTCCATGAGGTAAATATGGTGGTTAGGATGCCCCTCCCTCAGATCTCGTCGAGGGTCTCTTTTACGAGGCGGTTCGCCTCCCCGGGATCCGCCCTCCCTCGGGTCTTCTTCATCACCACCCCGACGATGAAGTTGATCGCCTTCTCGTTTCCTGCCCTGTAGTCGGCCACCGCCTGGGCCGACTCCTCGACGGCGGCTCGGACCGCAGCCTTTACGGCGTCGTTACCGGCCCGGGCGAGCCCCTTGGCCTCTACGACCCTGGTGGGCGTCACCTCCGACAGATCTCCTGAATGGTCGAGGATAGTCCGGATCACCTCGACAGCCCCCTTCTCCGTGATCTTACCCCCCTCCAGCATGGAGAGGATCTCCACCATATGGTCGGGGCTGAATTTGTCGATGGTGATGTCCCGATAGTTCAGCTCCCCCTTCAGGACGTCGGCTATCCAGGCGGCGGCGAGCCTCGAAGGCGCCCTCTTTGCCACCACCTCATAGAAGTTGGCGACCCTGATCTCGGAGGTGAGAGACCTGGCGTGATCGTCGGCTATGCCGTACTCCGCTACGAACCTCTCCCTCTTGGCGTCGGGGAGCTCCGGAAGCTCCGCCTCTACCTCTGGCACCCAGTCCGCGATCCTCATGGGGACGAGGTCCGGCTCGGGGAAGTAGCGGTAGTCGTGGGCCTCCTCCTTCGTCCTGATGGATACGGTGATAGCCCGGAGTTCATCGTAGTGGCGGGTCTCCTGGACCTGGGCGACCCCCCTCCTCCGGGCGGACCTCTGCCTTGTGATCTCGTAGGCGAGAGCCTTCTCCACCCCCTTGTGGCTCGATATGTTCTTAACCTCTGCCCGCTCGCCGCCGACGAGGGATATGTTCGAGTCGATCCTCATCGCCCCTTCGAGGCCGCCGTCGAAGACGTCCAAATATTCCAAGATGTTTCGCAGTTTATCCAGGAAGGACCTCGCCTCCTTGGGGGAACGCAGGTCCGGCTCCGTCACCACCTCCAGGAGGGCCATGCCACACCGGTTGTAGTCGACCATCGAGTACTTCGCCCGGTCGATGGTGCCGGCGTGGACGAGCCGCCCGGGGTCCTCCTCCATATGGACCCTGGTGATCCTGATCTTCTTCTCTTCACCGTCCTCCCCCTTGATGAGGATGGAGCCGCCCATGCCTAGGGGGAAGTCGTACTGGGTTATCTGGAAGGCCTTGGGAAGGTCGGGGTAGTAGTAGTTCTTCCGGTAGAAGAGCGTCTCCCCCTGGATCTCGCAGTTTAAGGCTAAAGCTACCCGGATGGCGTACTCGACCGCCCTCCTGTTCATCACGGGAAGGGTCCCCGGAAGGCCGAGACAGACGGGACAGGTGTGGGTGTTGGGGTCCGAGGCGTGATAGTCGGTGGAGCAGCCACAGAAGAGCTTGGAGCGGAGGCGGTTGAGCTGGACGTGGACCTCCAGGCCTATGATGACGTCTCCTCCGGCCATCTTAGATCACCTCCTTCGGGACAGCTTCGTGATACGGCGTTGCGTCCTCGTAGGCTTTGGCGGCCCGGAGGAGGGAGACCTCGTCGAAGTGGCGGCCGATGATCTGAAGGCCTATGGGCAAGCCGTCGGCGAAGCCGCAAGGCAGGGATATCGCCGGGACCCCGGCCAGGTTTATCGGGACGGTGAAGACATCGGCCATATAGAGGGAGAGCGGATCCTCGATCCTCTCGCCGATCTTGAAGGCAGGGAAGGGCATGGTGGGGGTGACTAGGAGGTCGGCTCCGCCGGAGGATAGCGCCCTTTCGAAGTCCTGCTTAATCAGGGTCCTCACCTTCAGAGCCTTGAGGTAGTACCTGCCGTAGTAGCCTGCCGAGAGGGCGTAGGTCCCCAAAAGAATCCGCCTCTTAACCTCGGGGCCGAAGCCCGCTGCCCTGATCTCGGAGAAGGTCGAATGCCAGTCCTGGTCGGCTCCAAGCCGCAGGCCGTACCGCAGGCCGTCGAACCTGGCCAGGTTCGACGACGCCTCGCTCATGGCTATGATGTAGTAGGCGGCGAGGGCGTATTTGGTATGGGGAAGGCTCACCATCTTCCAAGACGCTCCCAGCTCCTCCAGCTTTGATATGGCGTCCCAGACCGACCTCTCCACCTCTGGGTCGACCCCCTCGCCGACCCCCTCGCCGAAGTACTCCTTGGGGACTCCGAAGGTCAGCCCCTCCACGCCGCCGTTGAGGCCCGATAGGTATCCGCCCTCTGACTTTACGGAGGTCGAGTCCCGCGGGTCGTGGCCCGATATAGCCTCCATCACCAGGGCCGCGTCCTCCACGTCCATCGCCAGCGGCCCTATCTGCTCGAGGCTGTTGGCGTAGGAGACGAGGCCGTACCTCGATACCAGGCCGTAGGTCGGCTTGATGCCGACGATCCCGCAGAAGGAGGCGGGACCCCGGATCGACCCGCCGGTATCTGACCCCAGGGCGGCTGGGGCCTCCCCGGCGGCCACCGCTGCGGCTGACCCACCGCTGGAGCCACCTGGGACCCGGTCGAGATCCCAGGGGTTCTTTGTCGGACCGAAATAGCTCGTCTCGGTGGAGGTCCCCATGGCGAACTCGTCCATGTTCGTCTTGCCGATGATGATCGCCCCTTCCTCCTTAAGCCTCTCGATGACATGGGCGTCGTAGGGGGGGACGTAACCCGATAGGATCCGGGATGAGCAGTTCGTCTCGATCCCTCTCGTCGATATGGAGTCTTTGATGGCTATGGGGACGCCGGCCAAACTTCCCTCCCAGGGAGACCTGTCAAACTCCCTCGCCCTTTCGAGGGCCTGGTCCTCGGCAATATGGTTGTAGGCGTTGAGCCTGCTCCTTCTGATCTTCTCAAAGAGGGAATTGATCATCTCCTCTGCCGAACCACCGGCAAAAAGCCCCTCCTGTAGCTCTCTTATCATCACCATCACACGATCCTGGGGCTCTTGAAGTAGCCGTTCTCCATCCTGGAAGCGTTTCTCAGCGACTCCTCCTGGGAGAGGGACTCTTTTGCCACGTCCTCCCGGAAGACGTTTGTCAGGTCGACGACCCGGTAGGTCGGCTCCACATCGTCGGTCTCCAGCTCGTCGAGCTGATGGAAGTAGTCAAGGACCGAGTTGAACGAGGCGACGAAGGCCGCCCTCTCCTCCTCGGATACCTTTATGCTGGCGAGCCAGCTTATGTGATCCACATCTTCTCCTGTAATCATCGCGATCCCACGCCTCTCGACGAGGATGAAAATCCTGGGAGGCTATGAACCTTTTGCCGGAGGATTATAAGAAAATAGGAAGGTTGCAGGATTATAAAAACGAAAAAGGGTCGTAGCGGACTCGCCGGGATTCGAACCCGGGACTGAGGCTCCGGAGGCCTCCGTGTTATCCAGACTATACTACGAGTCCAGCTAAGATTCCAGCACTATCTCGATGTTGACGTTCTTGGGGACCTGTATCCGCATCAGCTGGCGGAGGGCCCGCTCGTCGGCGTCCAGGTCGATCATCCGCTTGTGGACCCTCATCTCCCAGTGGTCCCAGGTGGCGGTCCCCTCCCCGTCGGGGCTCTTCCTCGTGGGAACTACCATCCTCTTCGTCGGGAGCGGGATAGGTCCCGCCATGTGCACGCCCGTCCTCTGGGCGATCCCCCTCACCTGGGTGCATATCTCGTCCAGGGAGCGGGGATCGGTCCCAGATAACCGTATTCTTGCCTTCTGCATAACTCAAACACCAGAAAAATTTGAGTTAGCGGGGTGTGATGTTCATGCACATGCCCGCTGCTACCGTCTGACCCATATCCCGAATGGCGAACCTGCCCAGCTGGGGGATCTCCTTCACCTTCTCGATCACCATCGGCTTCGTCGGCAGGACGGTGACTATGGCGGCGTCGCCAGCCTTGATGAAGGCCGGGTTCTGCTCCTTCACCGCGCCGGTCCTGGGATCGAGCTTCGCCTTGATCTCGGTCAGGGTGCAGGCGACCTGAGAGGTGTGGCAGTGGAAGACCGGAGTGTAGCCTGCGGAGATGGCGCTCGGGTGCTGCAAGACCACGATCTGAGCTGTGAACTCCTTGGCCACCGTCGGCGGGGAATCGACGTGTCCGCAGACATCGCCTCTCCTTATATCCTTTCTTCCAACGCCCCTTACGTTCCAGCCGATGTTGTCGCCGGGGAGGGCCTGATCTGCCTCTTCGTGGTGCATCTCGATCGTCTTCACCTCGCCGACTACGCTGGCTGGCTCAAAGATGATCTTGTCGCCCTTCTTGATGATCCCGGTCTCAACCCTCCCCACGGGGACGGTCCCTACGCCGGATATGGTGTAGACGTCCTGGACGGGTAGCCTGAGGGGGAGGTTGGTCGGCTTTTCGGGGACCTTCAGGTTGTTCAGAGCCTGCAGGAGGGTGGGTCCGTTGTACCAGGGGAGGTTGTCGCCGCGAGCGACTATGTTGTCGCCGACGAAGGCGGATGTGGGGAGGAAGGGTATATCTGCGACCTTGTATCCAACCATCTGGAGGAGCTTTCCTACCTCCTCCTTCACCTCGTTGAACCGAGCCTCGCTGTACTTGGCGGCGTCGATCTTGTTGACGGCGATGACCAGCTGGCTTATCCCCAGGGTCCTGGCCAGGAAGACGTGCTCCCTCGTCTGGGCCATGACGCCGTCGGGGGCGGCGATCACCAGAACTGCGGCGTCTGCCTGGCTCGCGCCGGTGATCATGTTCTTGATGAAGTCTCTATGTCCGGGACAGTCCACGATCGTGAAGTAGTACTTGTCGGTGTCGAACCTCTGGTGACCGATGTCTATGGTGACGCCTCTCTCTCTCTCCTCTTTGAGGCTGTCCATCACCCAGGCGAACTCGAAGGACCCCTTGCCCTTGGTCTCAGCCTCTTTCTTGTACTGCTCGATGATATGTGGAGAAACGGCGCCTGACTCGAACATCAGCCTCCCCACGAGAGTGGACTTCCCGTGGTCGACGTGTCCGATGAACGCCAGGTTCATGTGTGGCTTCTCTGATGCCATCTTTATCTCCTCCGGTTAACTTTCAACTCCGTATTTACGCCTCTATCGTTTAAATCTTTTCAGAGAAGGCCTCAGGCCTTCAGGTAATCGCTCGGCTTGGGCATCTCGGTCTTCAAACCTTTCCTGCCCCGGATCTGGCGTACAGTCTCCACCATCGCCGCCGGCGGAATGGGCTCAAAGCCTGCAAACTCCGTGCTCCATAGGGACCTGCCCTCGGTGGCTCCCCGGATCGCTCCAGCGAACCCGAAGAGCTCAGAGACCGGCGCCTTCGCCTTGATTATGATCATGTCGCCCTCGGTCTCCATGCTCAGGATCATGCCTCTTCGGCCCTGGATCTCGGACATGGCTCCCCCCATCTGCTCCTGTGGAACCTGTATAAAGACGTTCTGGAAGGGCTCCAGGAGGGTGGGGTTGGCCATGAGGATCCCGGCTTGGACCGCCTGCCTTACAGCGGGGATGACCTGGGCCGGACCCCGGTGGATGGCGTCCTCGTGGAGCTTGATATCTATCAGCTTCGCCTTTACGCCCTGTACCGGTTCTCTGCATATCGGTCCGTTCTTCGTCGCCTCGACGAACCCCTCCAGCATCAGCTCCATAGTCTCTCGGAGGTACTGGACGCCCTTGGTCATGTTGATGAAGACGTTGGATTCGAAGATCCCGGATATGTTCCGAGCTTCCTCCTTGTCCATCCCCTTGCTGATCAGGATGTTCCTCCGCTCAATCTCCTCCATCTTCATGGAGAACTCGCCGGCCTTGATGGAGTCTACGACCTCCTGCTCCAGAGGCTCGATCTCGATGTAGAAGCGGTTGTGGTGGTTGGGGGACTTCCCCTCGACGGCACCGGAGGTCTTTCCTGTGATCGACTCTCTATATACGACGATCGGCGGGGATGTGGTGATCTCGACGCCCTTGTCCCTCTGAATCCTGTAGGCGACGATCTCCAGGTGGAGTTCCCCCATCCCGGCCATCAGGTGCTCGCCGGTCTCCTCGTTGATGTTGATGTTGAGGGTCGGGTCCTCTTTGGCCACCTGTCGGAGAACCTCCACGAGCTTGGGGAGGTCGCGGGTGTTCTTCGCCTCGACGGCCACGGTGACCACAGGCTCGCTGACGTGCTTGATGTCCTCGAAGGGTGTGGCCTCCCGGTCGGAGGATACGGTGGATCCGACAAAGGCGTCCCGCAGGCCGGTCACCGCGGCTATGTTCCCGGCGGGGATATGCTCCACCTCGATCCTGTCAGCTCCCATGAATATACCGGTCTGTTGGACCCGATTGGGCTTGGCGACTCCGGATATAGATAGCTCCATGCCCCGCTCCAGGGTTCCCGAGAAGAGCCTCCCTGTCGCCACCTCGCCGGCATGGGGGTCGACGGATATGTCGGTGACCATGAAGGCGACGGGTCCTGCGGGGTCGCAGGCCTCCATCGACTGGTAGAGATTGCTCTTCCTGTCGCCGTGCCAGATGACCCCGACCCTCTCTTTCTGGGCCTTCAAGGGGCTTGGGAGGAAGCTGATGACCATGTCGTTTAACGCCACATACAGTGGGCATCTCTCGGCGAGGGTCTCCATATCTCCGGCCTGGCAGTAGTCGTAAACCTCGCCGAAGCCTATCCCTGTGCTCTTCATCTGGGGGACGCTGATCGCCCAGTTGTAGAGGGCAGAGCCGAAGGCTACGCTCCCCTCTGCGGCGTCGACCTTCCAGCCAGCCTTGTACTTCTCCTCGTTCATACCCCGGATGAGCTTGTTTATGTTGTCGATCAATTTTCCGAGGCGCAGCTGCATCTCCTGCTTGTCGACCTTCAGCTCGTTGAGGAGCCGGTCGACCTTGTTGACGAATAGAACAGGATGAACGTTCTCTTTGAGCGCCTGCCGGAGGACCGTCTCGGTCTGGGGCATCGCCCCCTCCACGGCGTCTACGACGACGACGGCGCCGTCTACGGCCCTCATCGCCCTCGTGACGTCGCCGCCGAAGTCAACGTGGCCAGGAGTGTCGATCATGTTGATGAGGTACTCCTGTCCCTTGTACTCGTGGACCATGGAGACGTTGGCGGAGTCTATGGTGATACCCCTTGCCTGCTCCAGGGGGTCGAAGTCCATAAACAGCTGCTTGCCCGCCAGCTCCATGGATATCATCCCAGCCCCTGCAAGCAAATTATCAGATAATGTCGTCTTGCCGTGATCAATATGCGCAACAATCCCGATATTTCTGATCCTCTCTGGCTTGTCCATCAGCGCCGTTACGCGCTCAGCCATCTTCTTCCTCTTGCCCATATCAAGCCTCGCGAAATTTGAGATAAAGCTCTGAATCTTGGAGTCTCGGTTCCATTTTCGTACACCTATATAAGCCTTCGGCCGCCGATGGCGGCTTTCGAGGGGCTGCCACCATCGATTTTTCGCCGCCTGATGGCGTTTGATGAAAGTTATTCTTATTGGAGATGGAATATATAGGGAGGATATGCTGGGCAAGATGGGTAAGGGTGGGGAGGACGGGGGAGGACTATCACAATGGATAGAAGACGGAAAACGCCATCGTCGATCGGTGCGGCTCGTCTGAGGACCGCTGCACGGTACCATCGTCTCAGGGACCTCCTGGGTAGTTGAAGCCCGCTGATTTGGAATATACAATGTCAATTATAAAACAGTGAGTAAAGCTTATATCGATGGGATGGGACCTTCACAGGGTTTTCAAGATGGCACGCTTGATAATGAAGTTTGGCGGATCCTCGGTCGCCGACGGGGCGAAGCTTCGAAACGTCGGAGAGCTGGTGAAGGGGCTCAGCGAAGATAACGAGATCGTAGTCGTCACCTCAGCCCTCGGGGGGGTCACCGACGACCTCCTCCAGTGCGCCAGGACGTCGGCGGATGGTGGGAAGGTGGAGGATATAGCGACCTTCGTCGACAGGCTGAGCAAGAGGCACATCCAGGCCCTGATGGAGGCGGTGAAGGACCCGGAGATCTTAAAGGAGCTGAAGGAGGTGGTTATACAGAGGCTCAGCGAGCTGGAGAAGGCCTACATAGGGATCTGCTACCTGGGAGAGCTCTCTCCCAGGTCCATCGACAGGATCTCCAGCTACGGCGAGAGGCTCGCCGCCCCCATCCTCTCCGGGGTCCTGAGGGACCTGGGGCTGAAGTCGAGGCATTACACCGGAGGCGAAGCCGGGATCATCACCAACAGCGACTACGGGAACGGAAAGCCCCTGGAGAAGACATACGACCTCCTCTCCTCTAGGCTCGTCCCCCTCGAAGGCGTCCCGGTGGTGACGGGGTTCATCGCCGAGGACGAGAGGGGGAACATCACCACATTGGGCAGAGGAGGCTCGGACTTCTCCGCCTCCCTCATAGGGGCTGCCATAGGGGCGGACGAGATCTGGTTCTGGAAGGATACTACCGGCGTTTTGACCACCGACCCGCGGATCGTCTCGGAGGCGAAGAACATCCCCGTTATATCGTATAGAGAGGCGATGGAGATGTCCTACTTCGGGGCGAAGGTCCTCCATCCGAGGGCTATCGAGCCGGCCATCAGGAAGGGGATCCCTGTCCGGGTTAAGTGCACCTTCGACCCCCAGGACCCCGGCACCCTGATAGTTAAGGAGGGGGCAGCCAAAGAGGACGTCATAAAGGCGGTCACTCTCTCGAGGAACGTGGCCCTTCTCACCATCTCCGGGGCGGGGATGATCGGGACCCCCGGCATCGCCGCTCGGGCCTTCGCCGCCCTCGCCAACGCCGGGGTGAACATCATCATGATCAGCCAGGGGTCGTCCGAGGCGAACATATCCGTCGTCATCGACGAGCCCCAGGCGGAGGCTGCCGAGATCGCCCTCCGGGCTGAATTTCCGACGACGATAGTCCGAGAGATCTCGAGAAATAAGGACGTGGCCGTCGTCGCCGTCGTCGGGGCGGGGATGGTGGGAACCCCCGGAGTCGCCGGGAGGGTCTTCGGCGCCATGGGAAGGTCGAAGATAAACGTCCTGATGATCAGCCAGGGGTCGAGCGAGCACAACATATCCTTCGTCGTCTCCATGGGCGAGGCGGAGAGGGCGGTACTGGAGCTCCATCGGGAGTTCGGCCTTGAGAGTGGGGCGAAGAGATAAAATGTTGAGGAGATGAAGAGAGGTGAGGAGATGAAGAGGGGTGAGGAGATGAGGGGGCTTACCTACGCCGACTCGGGCGTCGACATCAGGGCGGAGGAGAGGGCGATCTCCGCCATGAAGGGGGTGATGACCGGCAGGCGCAAGGGTATAGGCGCCCCGATCTCCGATATCGGCCACTACGCCGGCCTCATCGATATGGGCGATTACGCCATAGCCATGACCACCGATGGGGTCGGAAGCAAGGTCCTGATCGCCAGCGAGATGAAGAAGTGGGATACCGTCGGGATCGACTGCATGGCGATGAACGTCAACGACCTCCTCGCCATCGGGGCCGAGCCCCTCGCCTTCGTCGACTACCTCGCCCTCGAAAAAGTCGACCCCGAGATGACCGCCGCGATAGCCGTCGGCCTGGAGCGGGGGGCAGAGATCGCGAACGTCAGCATCGTCGGAGGCGAGACGGCGTCCCTGCCGGAGATCATCCGGGGCTTCGACCTGGCGGGAGCCGCCATCGGGATGATCAAAAAAGAGGAGGTCGTCACCGGCGAGAAGATAGAAAAAGGGGACGTGGTGGTGGGGCTTCCAAGCTCCGGCCTTCACAGCAACGGCTTCTCCCTCGCTAGAAAGATCGTCGCCGAGTCGAGCTACACCTACTTCGACAAGATGCCCGGCTCGGAGAAGACGATCGGCGAGCTCCTTCTGGAGCCGACGAGGATCTACATGGAGGTGCTGGAAGTAATAAGAAAGGCAACTGTCCACGGGATGGCCCACATAACGGGGAGCGGCCTTCTCAAGCTCCATCGGATCAGCAGCTTCGGATTTGAGATCGATGACCCCCTCGAGCCCCAGCCGATATTCCGGTTCCTCCAGGAGGAGGGGGGCGTAGCCGAAGACGAGATGTACCGGACCTTCAACATGGGGATGGGCTGGGTCTTCGTCCTCCCGGTGGACGACGTGGACACCGTCCTCAAAATGACCGACGGGAAGGTGGTGGGGGAAATCGTCGACAAGGGGCTGCGGCTCGGGGATATGGAGCTGAAATAAAAAAAATAGATAGACATAAGCGACTTTGGGGGGAGGGACCGCCCGCTGAGAGCGAGGGATCTTTTCCCTGGCCCCCCATCAAAGCTCTCTTAGCCTTCCAGGGGGATTAAGTCCTTCTTCTTCTTCTGCAGCTTAAACCATCGAGCCTCGATGATCTCTTCGACGTCAATATACTCGAGGGAGTCCATCAACCGATTGAGGATCTCTTCGTAGGACTCCCCCTCGAGGCCGAAGAGCTGGAGCCTCTTTTTAACCCCCTCATCGATATCGATAGCGACGGTCATAGAAGTAAGAAAGTTCGGAAGGCGATTATTAAAGATTGCGTCGAGGGGATATCTGGTCATGCCGAGGCTTTTGCCGGAGGCGATACTTTTCCCAGCTTTCCCGACTTTAAAATAAGTTGAGGAGAGATTATAGGCTCCGAGGCGGCCTAAGCCGCCTCCCCGCCCTTCTCCGCCGCCTCCTTCGCCATATTCCCGAAGAGCTCCTCCAGCTTCCCCTTGATCTCCTTAATCGCATCGATCCCGGGGCCGCCGACGTCCAGGGGCGACTTTCCGGCGAGGTCCGCCTCCATGAAGTTTCTGTCGAAGGGGATCATCCCGAGGACGGGGACGTTCATCTCCGCCAGCTTATCTTTTATCTTCGTCTGCTCCTCGGGGGCCTTGTTGATGACGGCCATCACCTTCTCGATCCCCAGGTCCTTTGAGAGCTTCTTGATCCTCTCCAGGGTCTCGACGGACCGGAGCCCAGGCTCGACTACGGCGATCATGACGTCGACCCCCTTCGTCGTCCCGCGCCCCAGGTGCTCGATCCCCGCCTCCATGTCCAGGATGACCAGGTCCTTCTCCCGGAGGATGACGTGTCTGAGGAGAGCTCGCAGGAAGGCGGTCTCAGGGCACATGCAGCCGCTTCCGCCGGAGTCGATCGTCCCCATGACGGCGAGCTTCACCCCGTCGGGGCCGACGCAGCCGCACTTCTCGATGACGTCGTCTACTTTTGGGTTGAGCTTGAACATCCCAAACTCGGCGCTCGCCCTCTCTTGAACCATCTCCTTGTATTCGGTGATGGGCCGCGGGTTCTCAGGGACCCCCAGGGCCGAGGCCAGGTTCATGTCGGGGTCTGCGTCTATCGCTATGACGTTGTACCCGTCCCGGGCGAAGAGGCGGGCGAGGGTTCCGGCGAGGGTCGTCTTTCCCACGCCCCCCTTTCCAGTGATGGCTATCTTGATGGTAAGACCTCCAGGAAGTTGAATATCATCTCAAATTGGATCTCGGCTTTGATCTAGGCTTTGATCTAGGCTTTGATCTAGGCTTTGATCTAGGCTTCGATCTTTGAAGCACGGATCTCCAGATATATATGGGAGGATCACAGTTTATATCGCTTCTGGACAGGCCGGCCGGGGGCGGATCAGAGAAGAGAGGGACGATTGTAATGAAGAAGGACGATGCGGATGGATACGAAAGAGAGGATGGATAAAGAGGATATCGAGAGGATCAGCCTGGCCGGCAAGCCGAAGAAAGCCCCTTCTGAGGCGTCTCCTATATCCCGGCCCCCGGGCTGTCCGGCCAGCGGCCTCGGCCCCTTCGCCCCGGAGCTCCTCCGGAAGAGGTACCTGCGGCGGGACCTCTCCGGAAACGTCGCCGAGACCGCCGACGAGATGTTCGGCCGGGTCGCCCGGACCGTCGGACGGGCCGAGGGGAGGTTCGGCGGAGATGCCACCGCCATGGCCTCGAGGTTTCGGGAGGTCATGGCCGGCGGGCTCTTCCTCCCCAACTCCCCGACCCTGATGAACGCCGGCCTGGCCCTGGGGCAGCTCTCGGCCTGCTTCGTCCTCCCCGTAAAGGACTCCATGGACGGGATCTTCGGCGCCCTCAAAGAGATGGCGAAGATCCACCAGAGCGGCGGGGGGACGGGATTCTCCTTCTCGCGCCTGCGGCCGAAGGGCGACCCCGTTCGGGCTACGGGGGGCGTCGCCAGCGGCCCCGTCTCCTTCATGGAGGTCTTCGACGCCGCCACCGAGGTGATAAAGCAGGGGGGCCGCAGGCGCGGGGCGAATATGGCGGTCCTGCGGGCAGACCATCCCGACATCCTCGATTTCGTCCGCGCCAAGGAGAGGGCAGGGAGGCTCCAGAACTTCAACCTCTCCGTCGGGATCACCGACGATCAGATGAGGAGGGCCCGGTCGGGGGAGGAGATCGACCTCATAAACCCCCGGACCGGCCAGGTGGCAGAGACGATCGACGCCTCAGACCTCTTACGAGAGATAGCCTCCCACGCCTGGCGGCGGGGGGACCCCGGGGTCCTCTTCCTCGACAGGATAAACGAGTCCCACCCCCTCCCCGGGACGATCGAGGCTACAAACCCCTGCGGCGAGCAGCCGCTCCTCCCCTACGAGTCCTGCAACCTCGGCTCGGTCAACCTCTCCCGCTTCGCCGGTGGTGGCGAGATCGACTGGGACGGCCTCGAAGAGACGGCCCGCCTCGCCATCCGCTTTTTGGATGACGTCCTGGAGGTGAACCGATTCCCCCTCAAAAAGATCAGGGAGGCGACCCTGAAGAGCAGGAAGATCGGCCTCGGGGTGATGGGATTTGCCGAGATGCTGATCAAGCTTGAGATCAGCTACGCCTCGAAGGAGGCGGTCGGGATGGCGGAGGAGGCGATGAAATTCATCGCCGCCGTCGCCAGGGACGAGTCTCGCCTCCTCGGCGAGGAGCGCGGCTCCTTTCCCCTGCTGGAGGAGAGCAGCCTCGAATGGGACGCCATGAGGAACGCCACCGTCACGACTATTGCGCCGACGGGGTCGATCAGCCTCATCGCCGGGACGAGCCCCGGGATCGAGCCCTTATTCGGCCTATCCTACTCCCGGGACCTCCTGGGCGAAGAGATGGTGGCGACTAGCCCCCTCTTCGAGAGGATGGCAAAAGATAGGGGGCTTCTCACCGACGACCTGATCCGTCACGTCGCGGGGCGGGGGACCCTGGATGGCGCCGAAGGCGTCCCCGACGACCTCAAAGAATTATTCGTCACGGCGATGGAGGTCGCTCCCGCCCAGCACGTCAAAATCCAGGCGGCCTTCCAGAGGTTCACCGACAACGGCGTCTCCAAGACCGTCAACCTCCCCCCGGAGGCGACGGTCGAGGATGTCCTCAATATCTTCGCCCTCGCCCGCGACCTCGGCTGCAAAGGGATCACCGTCTACAGGTACGGCTCGCGAGACCAGCTCCTCCACCTGGGGGAGGGGAGGGGGACCGAAGCGGATACCGATCCCCGCGCCCTAGGCTGCCGGATCTGCGACTGAAGGGCGCTGGCGCCCCCTCAAAACCCCACCCGCCTCCCCCCCTCCCTTCCCGGCCAAGAGAACCTCCGATAAGCCTTAAACCCCGAAGATCCATCCTCCAAACATGAAGATCGGGATCGCCGACACCAACTTCGCCCGATACGACATGGCCCGGGCCGCCATCAAGGAGCTGAAGCGGGGCTGCTCCGCCGAGATCATCCGCTACACCGTCCCCGGGGTCAAGGACCTCCCGGTAGCCGCCAAGATCCTGATCGAGGAGCGGGGCTGCTGCCTCGTGATGGCCCTGGGGATGCCGGGGCCAAAGCCCATCGACAAGACCTGCGCCCACGAGGCCTCGACGGGGCTGATCATGGCGCAGCTGATGACCAACACCCACATCATCGAGGTCTTCGTCCACGAAGACGAGGCCGACTCCGAGGGAGAGCTCGCTTCCCTCGCCGAGCGGCGGACCCGGGAGCACGCCGAGAACGCCATCAAGCTCCTCTACTATCCCGAGCGGCTAACCCGGGAGGCGGGGACCGGCCAGCGGGAGGGGTTCGAGGACGCGGGGCGGGTGGGGGATTAAATAAAGATTGAAAATTTGGAGGGGAAGAACAATGCGGATACTGTTAGACACTAACATCTTCATTTATAGAGAGGATGATGACCTCCTTTCTGATAATATCCAGAAATTGTCGAAAATACTAAACCAGAAAGATTCTGAGGTTTTGATTCATCCGTCGTCATTAGAAGATATAAAAAGAGATCGGGACGAAAGAAGGCGCCATTTGGTGCTATCAAAAATACACGCATATCCGATCTTGGATAATCCGCCAGATCCAAATAAAAATATTGAATATATAAATAAAATAGGTGTGGCGGCTGGTATACATGACCAAATGGATAATAAAATATTATATTCTGTTTATACGGATGCAGTCGATTTTCTGATTACAGAGGATAGAGAAATTCATAAAAAGGCAAGAGATCTAAATATAAATGACCGCGTCCTACTTATCGATGATGCCGTTAGAATTTTCGAAGACATTTATAAGGAAGTGCAGGTGGTGACACCACCCGCATTACGCGAAGATTATGTATACAACCTGGACTTGAGCGATCCAATCTTTGACTCTTTGAAAGAGGAATACCACCCAGAATTTGAAGATTGGTTTAAGAAAATATCAAAGGAGCCCAGAAAATGCTGGGTACATTACAGAGAGAACGGCAAAATTGGAGCATTGCTGATATATAAATCTGAAAATGATCCGATTAGTGATACTATTCCTAAATTTGCCAAAGAATGGAGACTTAAGATATGCACATTTAAGGTTACTCACGTAGGCCAGAAAATTGGTGAGTTGTTTATAAAGCTGTCTGTAGATTTTGCTCTTAAAAATAATCTTTCAGAAATATATCTAACTCACTTTACCCAGGAAGAAGACCGACTTGTAGAACTCATCACTGAATATGGATTTCATAAAGGTGGAGTAATAGATAAAATTGGAGCAAATGGTAAAGTCGAGGATGTTTTTATTAAAAAGCTCCTAGTAGATAGCGAAGAGTCAAAGTCATTAACTCCGATTGAAATTACTAAGGAATTTTATCCTAGCTTCTATGATGGGCCAGAAGTACGAAAATTTGTAGTTCCCATTTTACCAAAATATCATAGTATGCTCTTTACAGAGTTCCCAAAAAGACAACACACATTATCAGAGTTCACAGGAGAATTCGTTGTTGAGGGGAATACAATTAAAAAGGCTTATATTTCGCATTCAAAAATCAGGCAGATCAAGCCAGGCGATCTGGTCATATTTTATCGTTCAAAGGATATGAAGATGCTAACATCGTTAGGCGTTGTAGATGATGTTTATTTGGATATCGAAAATACAGAGGATATCATCAAAATTGTGTCAAAGAGGACAGTTTATTCTCAAGAAGAGCTTGAGGGAATGAAAAAACCAGTCATGATTATTCTTTTCAGGCACCACTTTCACTTGACTAAGCCGTTGGAACTAAGTGATTTGGATATGAGACCGCCGCAATCCATAACCGAGATCCCGCACGAAAAGTATATCAAAATAAGAGATAAGGGAGAGATCGATGAACGTTATACTGTCCATTAGGCCCAGATATGTCGAGTTGATGATGGAGGGTACAAAGAGGTACGAGTTTAGAAAAGTCATATTTAAGAATAAGAATATAAATAATGTTTATATATATTCTACGTATCCTGTGAAAAAAATCGTTGGCTCATTTAAGATCGGCGAAATCGTTGAAGATCGCCCGGAGAGATTATGGGATAATTTTGGGGTCTTCTCAGGGTTGAGCGCGCATGAGTTTTTTACATATTTCAACGGAGTTGAGAAGGGCTTTGCCATCGGTATTGAATGTTTCAAAGAATTCGATGAGCCCTTGGATCCAAACGACTTAATGCCAAGATTCGTACCACCGCAATCGTTCTGCTATTTGGATACTCCATCTGATGACTTCGAACAGGGAACGTATCCGCATCCGAGGAGCTTAACGGAGACTCCGACATATCAGACAATTTTTTCGGATGCTCATTAGAAATACGACACCCTCCTTGGGATCATTTATCTTTGACGGTGAAGTTATTTTCAAGCGGAATCGCCCTCTGGCGACCATCATTGTATATTATCGTACATGATTGAAGGATAAACCCATTTAACCCAAGTGACATTGCACCAACGCACCCAAACGCTCACAAACCACCGGTGAGGAGGCGGATCTTATACACCTCGCGCCGATACATTATTGTCTTAATTATATAATATATTGTAGATATAACTCTTAAGAGTTATCGAACATACCAGCTTTGCAGAAATGGGGGGTTAGATACCATCTTTTTTGAGCTTCAGCCTGCCAGTCTTCTCGATGGCCTCGATATCCACACCATCCGCAACCTCCAAGAACCCCATCTCATTGGCGATATCGAATAGGCCCTTACCTTCCGGGGTTCTTAAGATGACGGTGCTCATGCCTGGAGCGCTTCCGGTGCTGCCTATGGAAATATCTGATAGCTTCGCCGTGAAGTCTTCACAGCCTTTGCAGCCGGGTTTGACATGTTCTGCGAGATCCCGCAGCGAAATGGACCTGTGGCTGCCATCACGCAGTTTTACGGAGATCTTCCCCTCGCCTATGTTCATCTTATGCAAATACCATGGCTGAGTGCCAAGGAGTCTGGAGATCTCCGGGATCAGGGTGCCCTCATACGCCTCGAAGCAGAATAGCCCTATAACAAACCGCACCCTTTGGG
The DNA here is from genome assembly GCA_029167045.1 of Candidatus Methanocrinis natronophilus. Lineage (GTDB taxonomy): Archaea > Halobacteriota > Methanosarcinia > Methanotrichales > Methanotrichaceae > Methanocrinis > Methanocrinis natronophilus. Next base: position 1,459 of record JARFPK010000031.1, on the reverse strand, counting down.
CGAATCTTGCAGCAAATTCGTTAGAGGACTCTCTCATCAGTCCGATCGCCTGAACAGAGCAGGGCGTTCCGACCAGTGCAATATTTTTTGCGTTCTTAATGCTGTCCTTCATAGGCTCCAGGATTGCATTGCTCGAATATCTGCTCCCGGCACACTTTTTTAAATCTTTCGAATCATGGACGATTCGTGGATACGGCTCGTGTGACCAGGGGTCCAGGCCCATTACCAATGCGCAATCGATCAAATCCTCATCAAGAGCTGCTGTCAATAATGCCGTCGTAGCACCGCCGTTCTGGGCTCGCGCATAGTCCATCTTCGACCTGGCGTTCATTATGACCATGTAATTGCCGAGGATTTGGGACGAGAGGAGATGCCGAACATTGGCTAGAAGGCGAGGGCAGACTTCAAGGCAGGCTCTGCAATCCACGCATGGCAGAATCTGATGCGGATGATTCTGCCCAATATCATACTCAAGGGCGCCAGCAGGGCATATCGAGATACAGGCCCTGCAACCGGAACAAGCATATCTCTGCCAAACAAGTTTCTCAAGTTCCCCGATTGGTGAAAGCAAAAGCTCGGCGTTCCCTCGCTGGGGATCTGCTTTCAGATCTGCCGCAGTTTCCGCGCTCCTTTCCATGGTAAGGCTCCTTTCACTCAATTGTAATGCGATGGGGTTTAAGAACGTTTCTATATATTCTAACTATTAAAGCATAGTGTGAGCGTAAATGGTTGCATAGACTCCTCGCACATACCCCAGGTTCCCGGCGACCTCTGATTTCCCATATCACGTTCTGTCAAGTTGGCGGCGGGCACAGGTGAGCTCATAAGCTATACCGTCCCGGGGTCAAGGACCTGCCGGTCGCATCGAAGATCCTGATCGAGGAGCGGGGCTGCGACCTGGTGATGGCCCTGGGGATGCCTGGCGCGAAACCCATCGACAAGACCTGCGCCCACGAGGCCTCGACGGGGCTGATCATGGCGCAGCTTATGACCAACACCCACATCATCGAGGTCTTCGTCCACGAGGACGAGGCCGACTCCGAGGGAGAGCTTGCCTTCCTCGCGGAGCGGCGGACCCGGGATCACGCCGAGAACGCCATCAAGCTCCTCTACTATCTCGAGCGGCTCACCCGGGAGGCGGGGACCGGCCAGCGGGAGGGGTTCGAGGACGCGGGGAGGGTGGGGGATTCGGGTGGGAGTCGAGGTTGAAAGCTGAACATTTAGCTGGCTTTCCGCATCAACCCTCCAATCCGTAGTATTTTTCACAATCCCGTCCTAATAGTCGAATAATCTTAATAAGATTATCATTCAGATTCGCTATCCTCAGATGCTTTTCACCTTTTATCCACACTGTAACTTCAGCAACCCCCATGAACAGAAAAGCTATCCACTTGAACGTTGGTTTTTGGGTCGGTTTCTTCAGCTGGTTAGGCACGGTCTCTCCCGTCTCTCGCATCCG
>JARFPK010000004.1 GCA_029167045.1 Candidatus Methanocrinis natronophilus | reverse complement strand
TCGCCGCCCTGGCACCCGGCGACGGCAGGTTCACCAACACCGTCGAGGTGGACGCCAGGTCCGTCGACGGGACCGTCGTCCAGCCGGTCCACGCCACCTGCGTCATCGACGTCGGGGTCGTAGAAGACGAGTGCGGCCCCACGGGATGCGGGATATGGCAGCCGCCAAACTGGCAGTTCCAGCACGCCGGCTATCAGCCGGACGTCATGAACTGTGAGCTGCTCACCTGCACCGGATGTGAAGGGACCGAGAGCTGCCTCGCGCCCTGAGGGGCGCGGGGCGGGAGTCCGACCTCTTTTTTTATGTGCCCCATTCACATGAAGTCCGCAAGCCCCGTCTGCTTTGACTTGTCGTTGTGGAATAGAGAGTCGATGTCCATCTTGATCAGCTCGAGCCTCTGTTTGGTGTAGTCGTCGACCCCGAACTCCTCGGCGACCTTCATCGAGACCTCCAGGTACTTTCTCACGCTCCCCTCGTGGACGGTGAGGATGACCCGGCCACCGCATTTGGGGCAGACGTCGGAGAGGGGGGGCCTGCGAAACTTCGATCCGCACTTGACGCACCGGACCGTCTGCCGGGAGAAGGCCCGGAGGTTTCCGATCAGGTCGGGGAGGAAGTGGGAGTTGATCACCCTCGTCGCCACGTCCCTCTCGTCGACGGCCCGGATCGACCTCGCCAGGGCGAGCTGGGCGTCCATCTTCTCCACCATCGTCCCCAGGGTCTTGTAGGCGCTGTTCTTCGGCCCTGCGGCGATGTCGTAGGTGTCGTGGGTGAACCCGAACCCCCGGTACTGTCCGTCGGTTCCAAGCCTCTTCGATACCAGGTCGATGATACCCTCCAGATCCTTCGGCGACGCGCCTGTCAAAGTCGCCCGGTAGAACTCCAGAGGGTACCTCGAAGGGAGGTCCAGGTTGTGGGCCTCGCCGTCCACCTCCGTGGGGTCGAGCCTGGTGGTCATCACCAGGGGGGCGTCCATCTTGCCGCCCCTCCTCTCCGGGAGGTAGGACATCGAGAAGTTGAGGAGGGCGTCCATGAGGAGCATGACGCAGTCCTCGTCCCCATCGCAGTTCCTCCTCTTGGCGGCGTGGAAGAAGGGGTGGCCGTATCCGGCTGAGGCGGGGGTGTAGCCGATCAGCCGGCATAAGACCCCGGCGGAGGTGTGGGGGGCGAGCCCCACCAGCAGGCATCCGATCAGGTCGTCGGGGGTCTCTGCATTGTAGAACCTCTCGATGCCGTAGAACTTCTCCAGCTCCTCGTCGACGAACTTAGCCACCTTCAGGAGATATTCACCGCCGTCGAAGGAGAGGACTACGTCCTGGACTAAAAGCTCCAAGATCTGTTCGGGGCTCGTCAGGGGCTCTCCGCGGATGTCGTGGGTGTAGCCGAGATTCTTAAGCTTTTCGATATCTGCGTGGACCTCCCTCGGCCGGAAATGGGTGAGAGGGAGGTCGGTGAGGTCGTATCTGGCCGTACCGTCCTTGAATATGTAGACGCCGTGCTTCGCCCGGAGGACCCCCTTCTCCAGGCTCTCGGGGGTCTTGTCCCGGCTGGTTAGGCCGAGGACCCCCCTCACCAGCTCCGGCTCCCTCTCGCAGAGGTGGTCGAGAGCCCGGGAGTAGAGGGCTTTGACGTCGAGCTTCATGGTGGAGGCGGCGGTGGTGGGCTTCGCGCATTTTGGGCATTTATCCAATCCGGGCTGGTGGCAGACGGGGCACGCCCTTCGCAGAAGGGTGTGGCCCCCGCAACTGCAGAGAAACTCGTGGGTCTCTGCGCCGCACTTTTGACAGAATCTCTTTCCTATGGAGGTCTCTATGATCCCGTACCTGCCGTTGCCCACATGGTTTTTGGCGCACCCCCCCACCGACCTGCTCTTCCCCCCAGCGTCGCCGGTGGGGAATAGGACATGGGGTGGAGGCCTCATCTGCCGCTTGTCCGATTTCTCCGGCCGCCCCATCCTCGACCCGATCCTGGTGGGGGCTCTCGCCATCACCCTGATCCCGGCGGCCTGGTTGACCAGATCGAGGGCGGTCTTCTCACCCGGGAGCTCCGATCGGATATCGCCGTCGACCTCACCCCCGTCCGATCCATCTTCTCCATCTTCATCTTCATCTTCATCTTCTTCGTTCACAATATCAGGCTCTTCGCAAAGGTCATTACTCCTCATCCCATCAGGATCGATCCCCAGGCAGAGCAAGAGGGGGAGGGGATCGTCGACCTCTATCCTGCCGCTTCTCATCCTGTGGAGGACGAGGAGCGTCTCGAGAGGCTCCAGAAGAGAGGGGGGGAGGAAGAGGACGCCGTCGAGGACCCCCTCCCTGGAGACGGCCTCCCTAAGCCTCCTGTACCCTTCGGGAGATAGGTCGTGCCAGATGTGGGTGTGGGCCGGGTGGAGGGGGACGCCCCACCGGCGGGAGATCTCTATCGCCTCTTCCCCGGAAGGCGCCTCCAGGCCAGAAGGGTCGCCCCCCGCCTCCACCAGCTCCGCCGCCCACCATTCAAAGCAGTAGGATGCGGGAGCGAGAGTCCTGTTGTTCTCAAGAAAGTCGCCGAAGCTTATGAGAACCTCGCCGACGTCGACGATCCCGGCCACCTCTCCCCGGAGGCGGATCGCCTCATCGGCGGAGTCGATCCGGACGAGGTCGCCGTTCTTCAGCCTCACCGTCGGCCCCTCGATGCTGGAGACCGGGGAGACCGCCGCCGCCTTCCCCGGAAGCTCCACCTTCACCTGGGTCCCGGCAGCGAGAAAGTCTCGGAGGAGGATCATGGAAGCGGGGCTGAAACCGGCGGCAGCAAGGCCGGTGTTGCGGGACCTGCCGTACCTGAGCCTAAACCCCCCCGGGCGGTGGGGGTGGCAGAAGACCGGCCTTCCGGCGATGATGTCCCGGAGGAACTTCTCCCCGGAGGCGCCGCCATCCTTCTTGCCGCCGCTGGCCAGGTCATCGAGCCAGTCCCACCCCTCGATCCCGAGCTTTGTCACATGCTTTTTAAGCTTCGGCCTCTTGAGGGCGATCCCCTCGGCGGAGACGAGGGCGACCCCCCCCCTGATCCGGTTCGTATCGATCCTATCGAGGTCTCGATAGCCTGATACCTCCTCCTCCTCCGTCGGCTCCCCCTCGATGCAGATGGGACAGTTTCTTACGAGGGTCCTTATCTCCTCGTCGGAAGGGACGTACTGCAGCCCCGCCACCCGGCGGTATAGGCCGATCTCCTCGACGTACCTCTCCACCTCCTCGGCCCTCGGCTTGTACCGGTCGATCCCCACCTCCCGCCGGACACAGTCGGCGACGAGGACGGAGAGGGCCTGGGCCGTCCCCCCGGCCGACCTGATGGGCCCGGCGTAATAGACCTTGAGGTAATCGGTGCCGTCGTCGTTTTTGCCCAGGTCCACTTTGGCGATCCCCTCGATGGGGGCTGCCACCACCCCTTCGGTGAGGAGGGCGACGGAGGTCCTGATGGCCCCGTCAATCGCCTCGATCTTCGTCGAAAAACTGCCTATCCTTCCTGCGGCGAAGTCGGAGCCTATGGCCAGAGCCGCCTCCTCCCGGCTCATCCCTCCTCCCTCCAGCTCCCTGATCCTGTTTGCTATCCCCTCGATCCCGATCAGCTTCTCGACCCTCTCCGCCAGGTCGACGGCCGTCGGCACCTCCACCGAGAGGCTCGGGTCCTTCCCCTGGCTCCGGGCTTTGCCGGCGATCTCCATCTCCCGGGCGAGCCCCCCCTCCAGAGCTTCGAAGTAATCGGAGGTCTTCAATCGGTCTCCCTCCAGAGGAAGAGGCCCGTCTTTGGGTCGTGGCTTCTTGTTGGCGGCCGTCCGACCAGTTCCCTGATATACACTTCTGCCGCAAAGACCGTCCCGCTGGATAGGTGGCCGCCCCTGACGTTTCCTTCCGAGTCGGCGAGGGTCGCATGGACGTGGAGGAAGGGCGTCCCGTCTCTGATGGAGATGTTTCCGCAGAGGCCTGTTATCTCCGTTGGGCGGTCTATCTCCACCGTCCTGTACTCGTGGGCCTCCTGGTCGTAGTAGCCGATTGCAGCATCCTTCAGCGCTCCTATCCCTGAAACGATCCCTGCCTCTATCTCCAGGGATTCGGCCAGGGCGGTGATGGAGGCGACGATCTCTGAGCCGTGATCTAGGCCAAAGAGAAAGAGCCTTCCAGCCGTCAGTTCATGAGCTATCGACAGAGATGATCCCACCTACCTCGCCAGAGGTGGGACCTCTCGATTGAAAAAGTATGTGGTGGATCTCCCTCATCTGAAGGTATCCATATAATCGGAGACGCTGCTGAAGCCTCTCCTCCGGGCGAGCCTCTTCATCTCCCGCATCACCCCGGAGCCGTACTGCATCGCCTTCTTCTCCCGATGGGCGACCTCTCCCGGAAGGTACAGGGCCGCCACCTTCCGAAGGGGCCTCTTTCTGACCCCGCCCGCCACCTTCTCCTCCGGCGGAATCCCTCGCGCCGCCCTCACCACCCGAAGGTCCAGGTAGGGGAGCGAGAACCGAACGCCGAAGAGGCCGGCAACCGCCTGGTCCCGGGCCGCCTGGGCGGGAAGGCCGAGGATGTCTCGATCCATCTCCTCTTCAAGTCTCTCGGCCTCGAGGTACCGGGCGTAACCGCCGAAGAGCTCGTCCGCCCCCTGCCCCGCCAGGATAGTCACGTATCCGTGATCCCCCGCCCATTCCGCCACGAAGTAGAGGGTGGCGGCGATGGAACCGTCGACCGGCGTCACCCGCGGGATTACGGCTATGACCTCGGCGAGGGCCTCCTCTATCCTTCCGGGGTCGATCACCGCCTCCGCCAGGGGCAGGTTCAGCAGGTCTGCGACCTCTCGCGCCCGCCTCAAATCCCCAGACCCCTCGACCCCCGCGACGACGCATTCTCTCCTGGCGATGGCCGCCACCAGGGCGGAGTCGACCCCTCCTGAGAGGGCTACGACCGCCCCTTGGCTCCGCAAGAGGACGGCGGTCTCTATGGCAGCTGCCAGGTCCGAGGCCGGAGGATCTGGATCGACGACTCCCACCACCTGGCCGTCGCAGACGACGGATCCCGGTGGGCAGTCGCCGGGGACGATACCGAAGCGGTCCCGGGCCGAGAAGCCGTCCCATGAGAGGAAGAACTCGCCCCCGAATCTGGAGACGATCTGCGGCCCCTCTCGGACTAGATCAAAGACCTCCAATCCGGAGAGCCTTCTGCCATCCACTTCGACCCATCCTACCAGCTCAAAGCCGCCTTCCATCTCTACTGCTGCTATAATCCAGTCCATTTATAAGGCTGCGCCCTCGGGATAGACCTGAGAGACCCCCTCCATCCCCATATCGAAGTACCTCCGATGGATCTCCTCCTGGACGATCCTCGGGTCGATATCTTCGAAGAGGTGGGGGTGGAACCACCGGGCGTAATAGAGCATGTTCACGACTTCGGCAAGGCCGCTGGCCATGTTGATGTCGACGATGTAGACCCGGCTGGCCTTGACCGCGTCGATCTCGGTGAAGCCCGGAAGGTCCATGATCTCATCTCTCTTTCCTGCCATCTCTCCGGGGGTGGGGGCCGTCCCCTGGTACTGAGAAGACGGCATCGAATAGACTATCACCTCGGGGTTTCTCTCTATCACCCACTCCATCTCGACGTGGGGGACCTTCCCCAAAAGATCTTCTGCCAGGTTCCTCCCCCCCGCTGCCATGATCCTATCGTGGCCGGTCGAATCCGAGCCGGCGGTCCAGTCGAAGCGGCCCATGGACATGAAGTAGACCCCCGGCCTATCCTCCTGCGGGATCCCGGCGGTCCTGCTCAGGACGAGTTCGGCGTATCCTTCGAGATAGTCCACCATATCTTTCGCCTCCTCCTCCCTCTCCAGTATCAGCCCCATATCCTCGATCATGGGGATGAGGGTATCGATGGATAGCGCCCGATACCTGAGGACGGGTATGCCGTAGCCGGTCAGCTGCTCCTCATGCTCTTTGGAAAATAGGCCCCCGGTCTTGGCTATCACGAGGCCTGGGGATAGCTCCATGATCCTCTCGACATCCGCCTCCCTCCCGGACCTGCCGACCCGCTCCTTCTCCAGGAGGGCGGGCGGGATGGTGCAGTCATCGGAGAGGGCGACGAGCCGGTCGGCCTCGCCGAGGGCGTATATAACCTCCGCCGCTGCGGGGGTGAGGCAGACGATCCTTTCGGGGGATAAGGCCACCGAAACCGTCCTCCCCTCTTCGTCGGTGACGTCGACCTGCTGGCCGGAGAAGCCGCCCTCCGAGAGGGGAGGCGCCGTGAGGAGCGCCAGGGAGATGAATATGATTAAGGCTATCTTCATATCGGAACACCCTTAGCAAATTAATTTACCTTATTTAAGATAAACTTGTTCAATGTGGTAAAAATACTTTTGGGTTAATCAAGTTAAATCGTCCTGCTCCTCCCAGATTCGACCTCCATCCAGCCCCTCTGCAAAGTTTCTTGAAGGGCGACGGCGAATATGAATCCTGACGTACAGCTTCTCTCCTCATGAAGCTCATGGCGTCAAACCGGAGGTGATTTCCTTGATCGTGACCGAATACGCAGACTTTCAGACCAGAGGTGACGGAGAGATGACGGATCTAACCGGTAAGGTGGCCGCCGCCGTCGAGAGGTCGGGGCTCTCCGCGGGGGCGGTCGTCGTCTTCGCCTCCGGGGCCACCGGAGCCGTCACCACCATCGAGTACGAGCCGGGGCTCGTCGAGGATATGAAGGCCGCCCTGGAGAGGATGGCGCCCCGAGATATCGAGTACGCCCACAACAGGAGGTGGGGGGACGGCAACGGCCACTCCCACATCCGGGCCTCCATCATCGGCCCGAGCCTCACCGTCCCCTTCTCCGACGGCAAATTGATGCTGGGCACTTGGCAGCAGATAGTCTTCATCGACCTGGACACGAGCCCGCGGCATCGGAGGGTCGTCTTCCAGATCATCGGCGAGTGAGGGCGGGGTGGGGGGCGGCGTAAGCCCTCGGAGGCTGGACCGCTCGGTAGTCTACCGGCCGACGGCCAGGAGAAGGAGCAGTATGACGAGCCTGACGAAGATGCTCATCCCCGAGGATAAGGCGACGATCCCGACCCCGAGGCGGGGGCCGAAGAGGCCGACGTAGCGGGGCAGGAGGCTTCTCGCGGCGAAGAAGGGGAGCATGAACATGCTCCCAAGCATAAGGACGATCATCGCCTGGAGCTCTGAGATGCCGTTGCTGGCGATCATCGGTCCCAGGAGGGATATCCCCACTATGGGGCTGGCGACGTAGGTCGTCAGGGGGACGATGCTCTCTGGAGGTATGCCGAAGAGCTCCGCCAGGGGGAGGACGCTGAAGGCCTCGAAGACCCCCCGGTCCCTCAGGGCGAAGACGGCGGCGGTCATGGTGAGGTAGATGGCGGCTATTTTGAGAAAGAGCCTCCTCTGCCGGCGTATAGACCTCCTTGCCGCCTCCAAGAAGGAGACCCTCTCCTCTTGGATCTCCTCGGGGAGTCGGCAGACGCTCTTTCTCAGAAACAACTTGCTGAGGATCACCACCACCGAGATCTTGAAGAGGGCGGTGACGATGAAGACGCCTGCGTAAAACCCCCCCACCACAAGGCCGAGGGCGGGGATGACGATGGGGATCTGATAGGTGAAGAGCTCCCGGAGGTAGACGGGTATGCTGTTCATCACGGCGCAGAGGACCACCTCCTTCTCTTCGAGCCGCCCCTCCTCTCTGAACTTCGCCACCATCCCGTTGGCTGCCACCGCCGACCCCAGGGAGACGACGAAGGCGGAGGCGCAGGCGTCGGGGAGCCTGGTGAAGGAGAAGATCGGCCTGGATATCCTGGAGAGCCCTCCCAACAGCCCCATCTCCATCAGGACCCCGGCTCCAAAGAGCCCCAGGCCGATCATGGCGAGGATGGGTGCCGCGAACCCGAGGGTCTGCAGGATCAGATCTATCATCAGAAGACGGGTTGACCTTCCGATAGATCAACCTATTCCAGAAGGGCGCACCCATCAGCCCCGGTATTTTTTGCGGCACCACCCCCGGACTATCCCAATATATGAGAACTTACTTATGGATTGGATGATCTAAATAATTGAAACTGACCAGATGGAAGACCTCTGGGTGGCGTGGAAGGGAATAATAGGATTTGATAGGATTTGGTGATTAGCGTGAAATTATTGCCTCTGAACAGGCTCGGTGCCAGGTCAAGAAATACCTCGCCCGAGGTGATCGACTTCGATATACTCCTTCCTTGGGTATCGGCGAGGGAGGAAAACCGGCTCTTCGTCAAGATCATCCACGAGAAAGACCAGTTCATCCAGGAGATCCAGCCGATGAAGTTCGAGATGTCCCAGTCTGTAGACGCCGACTATGGCGAGCTCTGGAGAGCGGAGGTGATGATCGATCCCGACTCCCTGGACCGCCATCCCGATTCTCACTGGGGTGAAGATGGAAGGTACGTCTACAGGTACCAGCTGGAGTCCCCTCGGCTGGAGGGGCCGATCGACTGGATCATAGATCCCTTCGCCCGAGAGTTCGGGGTGGGAAAGCTCTCGGCCATCACCCAGGGGTACGACAGAAATTATAAGCATAAGTGGAGCCGTGGAGAAAAAGATTGGAAGACGCCTCCCCTCGACGAGCTGATCATCTATGAGTTGATGATCAACGAGTTTGGAGGATCGATCAGGGAGGCGGCCGAGAGGCTCGACTACCTCACCGACCTGGGGATAAACTGCATCGAGGTGATGCCGGTCTCCAACGTCGCAAACACCGTAGACTGGGGCTTTCTTCCCATAGGCTACTTCGGGGTCGACGAGAGGTTCGGCAAGAGGCGCGATATGCAGAAGTTCGTCGACGCCGCCCACCAGAGGGGGATAGCCGTCATCCTGGACGTAGTCTACGGCCATACCAGCGACCTCTTCGCCTACCACTACCTCTATGAGAGGCTCAAGTATGACGAAAACCCCTTCATGGGACCCTTTGCTATGGATTACTTCGGCAGTAGCACCGACTTCAACCGCGAACTCACCCGAGATTTCTTCTTCACCGTCAACCACCACTGGCTCGAGGTCTACCACGTCGACGGCTTCAGGTACGACTGCGTCCCCAACTATTGGGACGGCCCCGAAGGGAGGGGTTACGCCGCCCTCGTCTACGAGACGTATGAGATGGTCAGGTCGAAGAGGGGCTCTCACGATCACTGGAATAGGTTCTTCGACGGCGGCACCATAAATCTGATCCAGTGCGCCGAGCAGCTCGAAGGTCCCAGGGAGGTCCTCCACCAGAGTTACAGCAACTCCACCTGGCAGAACGAGACCCTGGACGCTGCCAAGAATGTGGCATCCGGAGACTACGGGTGGCTTACCGCCCTCGGCTTCAGGCTCGGTCTCCTCGGCTATCCATCAGAGGTGGAGGCGAACGGAGAGACGATCAAGAAGACGGCCCTCCAGTATATGGAGAACCACGACCATCCCCGCCTCGTCTGCAACTTCGGCACCCTTCCCCCGGGGATCGACTCCTCCCTCAAGCTGTTGAAAGAGAGGAACCGGGAGCTCTGTGGGACTATAGGGTCGGACCTTCTCCCTCTGAAGGACGGGGACAGAAGCCTCTGGTACAAGGTTCAGCCCTACATCATCGGCATCTTCGCCGCCAAGGGGATACCTCTGATATGGCAGGGGCAGGAGTTCGGCGAGAACTACTTCATTCCAGAGAAGGGGATGGGCAGGGTGGTCTTATTCCGCCCCGTCCGCTGGGACTACTTCTACGATCCCATCGGAAAGCGGATGGTATCCCTCCTCAGAAGGCTCATCAAGATGCGCCGCCAGCCCCATTTCCAGGGGGGCGGACATCACTTCTACAACGACCCCCAACGCTACCAGTCCAGGGGCGTCCTTCTCTTCTCCAGGGAGGACCAAGACTCCTACAGCCTGGTGGCCCTGAACTTCACAGACGAGGATAAGATGGTGGAGTTTCAGTTCCCCTTCAGTGGAGACTATCTGGAGGAGCTCCACCGTCGAGACGACCTCAAAGATATCGAAGGAGGAGAGTGGACCCTCCTGTCAGTCCCCAGCAACTACGGCCGGGTCTGGACCGTAAGGATTTGATGGGGGTTTTCATCGGCTCAAATCACCACAAACCGATGGCTTCTCCCCCAGAAGAGAAGATCTCAGAGGAGGATCTCTTCAAATTCTGGCTGAGGCCGCCCCTCAGACCCGCCGGGCCGCCGCCCCTTCTGGCGCCGGCGGGGGGTCGAGGTCTTGGATCTCCTTTTTTTCTTTATAGACAGACCATTGGAGGGGAGGATGACCGGGGTATCATCTTAGCAATATTTATATGTGATATCGAAGAAAGGTAGGTCCAAATGGAAAAGGGGAGTAAAGAGATATGATGTGGGGTGACTTGTGATGAGATATCCTCCTTTCGGCATGGCAGCTCTATCGATTCTGGTCTTGACCCTGGCGGCGACATCGGCCTTCGGGTCTGTCGAGCAGTTGCATTACGGATCGAAGGTAAAGTTGAATGATGTGGACGAGGGAAGGGCCTTGAGCCCCTTCAACTTGGCTCCTGAGTTCGCCTTCTGGGATACCGGAATAGTAGGCGTCTTCGACAGGGAGGACGTCGTCTACATAAATATCGATCCGAGGAGCGATAAGGTCAGTGAAAATGACATCCGTCTGACTCCCTTCGGTGAACTTCCTGCCGGTTCCCAGGTGGGGAAGGCTGACAACGATATAGGCAAGCCCCTGACAAAATTTGGGAGAGGCAACGTACCCAGGGCAGAGCTGCGGTTCCTCGATACGGGGGGAGACTGGGCCTACAACCTGGATGACCCGATATACCTGAACGTGGTGCCTGGTGAGATAAACGCCGGGGACATCAGGATCTCCAACTACAAGGGCTTTCCAGCCGGGAGCAGGGTCAACGATACAGACCCGGACAACGGCCTTAAGACCCAGACCCTACCCGGGATGCTCAGCTTCTTCAACAGCAACGGCAACATCAACAACGCGGGGTACGCCATCTACGATAGAGGGGATATAGTCTACTTGGACACGCAGCAACCCTTCTATGTGGTGACCATCAACGACGTTAGGCTCTCGATGTGAAGGTAGGCTCGATCTCGATCTTGAGGTCGGACCAATATTATTTTTTTCTCTAAAATCTTTAGATATCAGATGGGGCTTGAGAGCGGCTTTTGGCCCCCCGGCATCATCTCCGGTTCTGGAGGAGGTTAATGGGTATTTGGTCCTCCTCCGCTGACGCCTCTTCGGGGACGTAGACGACCATCCCGTCCTCCAGGCGGTAGGCGGTCCCCATCTTCGTCCCCTGACCACCGGCTATCTTATCGGTCATATTGAGCACCTGGATCCTCTCCATCTCCTTGATGATGATCTGCATGTTGGGGTCTCCAGGGTTCTTGACGATAGTGACGCTCGCCTCAGGGGTGAGAAGCTCCGGAATGTTGTAGGATATGACCAGAGCCAGGAGGAGGGCGATGGCGAAGACCATGGCGGCGTCGAAGAGGTTGGCGACGCCGTTCATAGGGTCTTCTTCGGACTCGTCCAGCATCCCGGTTCTGGTCCGGCCTCTCCCGCCGGCTTTGCCGACACCTCCGACCCTTCTCATCCCGACGCCTCGCTCCCTCCTCCGAGGGACGTTCTCTGGGACCTCCCGCTCGAAAGAAGTTCTGCCGCGTACTCAAGGTCGCTTAAGTCCTGCCGGTACCACCTGTTTCTGACGACGAATACCCCGTAGCAGATCCCGCCGACGGCCAGGCCTATCACCGTCGTCGAGAAGGCGATCACCAGGCTGTCGGCCATCTGCTGGATATCCCCCTGAGATAGGCTGATCAGGGCGGGGCCCATGGGGATGAGGGTCCCCATCAGCCCGAGCATGGGCCCCACCCGAACGCCGATCTTTATCGGCTCCAGGGCCTTTCCCATGCCGAGCTCCGCATCCTGGAGCGTCTTCTCTATCCTCGCGGCTGAGGCGTCGCTCCGAAAGGAACGGGCCGCCTCGCTCAGCGCCTTTGAGACCTGAGGATGGGCTCTGTAACCCTCCACCGCATTGCAGGCGATATCCTCGTGGCCAGATCGTGCCATCTTTGAGGCCTCGGCGCAGACCCTCTCAAGCTCATGGAGATCTCTATGCCTGGAGGTGTACTCGGATATGAGGGATCCCACCAGGGCGAGGGACCATCCAAAGATGAGGAGGAGCGCCAGTATGACGGGGTATAGAAGCGCCGTCGATAAGACGAAGAGGACGTGGACGACCTCGACGTAGACGCTCAAAGGCGTACCCCCATCCTGCTGCCGACGAAGCCTAAAGCGATCAATCCGAGGATCAATAAGTACGATGGTAAGATCTCGGAGGTGGGGATCGTGATCGGAACGAAGGGGGTTGCCTGGGACTTTAAGTAGGCGGGTATGAGAATGATGGAGAGGATGTAGAAGAGGCCGACGAAGATCATGGCGTTCCCCAGGGCAGAGGGGGCCCTGCCCATCCTCCCTATGGCTGGAGAGAGGGTCGCGATCGTAGCGAAGAATACGAGCCCCACTCCAGCGCCGACCTTCCAGCCAGGGACCTCCAATAGGCCCGAAAGGGCTGTGCAGGAGAGGAAGGTGGCGGCGAGGCATGCGGGACATGGGACGGACAGGATCCAGAAGGTCTTCCTGGATAGGTCGCGGCCGTTCCGGTTCCACTCTCTGGCGGTGGCGACCCCCCCCGCCACCAGGAGGAGGGCGATTCCCATGTGCATGGCGACTCCCATCCCCATGACGGAGGCTACCGCCCCCTCGGGGACGAGGGAGAGGGCGAGGCCCATGAGGAGGGAGAGGGCAAAGTAAGAAGTTGCGATGGAGAGGGTCTCGTTCCGGCTGAGGCTCCCAAGACCGCACCCGAGGCTGACCTTCAGGGCGAAGATTATGATCCCCACCAGAACTCCAGAGGCTGCAAGCCATGCCATATCCAAGGACCCTCACCTGCCAAAGCTAGATGGAATTAACTCAAATTCGATGGATATAACCTTTGCGCAAGGAAAGATGCTCAAATTAAATCAAGGTTGTCTAGCGGCCGGTGGACGACCCTCCGGGGGGGTCGACCGGAGACGTCCCCAGGGTGGGGAGGAGGAGGAGCCTATTACCTCCTCCTGTACCCCGCCCCTATCGCCAGAAGGATGAAGAGGACGAGGACGATCCCCATGAGGGGCGCCCCGGATATGGAGGGGCCGCCCCCTTCCTCCTGGAGGCTCTCCATCACCATACCCGTCACCGCCACCGTCCCCGGCTCCATCGGCTCAGGGACGGCCTGCGGCTCTATTGAATGGTCTGATCCTATGCCGCCGGGGTGGGTCTCGTTGGCGGCGCTGGGGGCGGGCGACTCCTGAAGGTATGGATGCCTGGAGGAGCCGCCCCTCCCTGTCTGGACCGTCGGCGAGACCATCGGCTCCGTCCCCGTGAGGACCCCTTTCATGTATTCCCGGAGGAGGAGGTTTCCACAGGTGTGATGGCAGCAGGCGACGCCGTACTCGATCTCCGACCTCTCGAACTCCTCCGCCAGCTCCCTCTTCACCTCCTCGGAGGGGCTCCAGCGCCCCTTCCTTGCCGCCTCCAGCATCCTCGCCGTTATGGCCTGGCGCGCCCAGGGGTTGTTCTCATCGAAATAATCCGTGAGGCCCATATCGTACCTGTCGTTGACGTATATCTCGTGGACCTCCTTCCACATCGTCTCGGTCACCAGCTCGGGGACGGTGACGTCCCAGCCCCAGAGGTGCTCGACGAACTTATCCATCTCCCTCGCCCCCGAGTAGCCCTCTTCCATCATCCCCCCGATCCACTTGGGGTTGTAGTAGCGGGACCGCAGCTCTCTATAAAAGAAGCCCCTGATCGGCTCAGCTCTGCCTTCCCGACTCTTGTCCCTGGCGTCGGTGACGTAAAGGGGCGGGGTCTCCCCGGTGACGGTCCTGACCGCCAGAGCTATCCCTCCCAGGTACTGGTAGACGTCGTCGTTGTCGAGGAAGCCGTAGAGGTTAGAGTTGGTGTGGTGGACCGCCCCCTCCACCTCCGCCAGGTTTCGCCGGTAGAGGTCGGTCTGGACCGATTCGTAGCTCTTCCCTGTGGCGGTCTTGCTCCCCCATACGTCGTCGCCGTAGAGGTACGACATCTTATCGATGAAGAGGTTGCCGAGCTTCGAGTCGTCCTCCCAGGTGTCGCTGGCGGATACGGGCCCTTCGAGGTTGGGGCCGTAGGTTCCGGCGGCCTCGAGAAAGATCCTGCTGGCGGAGAGAAATTCAGCGTCCTCTTCGGAGTAGTTTCCCGTCGCCAGAAGCTCCGACCTGATCTCCTCGGAGTTCTCCCTCACGTAGTTGGGATAGTCGGTCGCCGAGTCGTTGGCGGCGAGGCGGATCGCCCGGTCGATCAGCTGGAGCTTCTCGGGAAATAGGTCCCGGTGGAGCCCCGAGGGGACGACCACCACGTCTACCCGGGGTCTTCCGAGCATGGATAAGGGCGTAAGCCGGACGTCGGAGACGCCGCCGTAGGAGTCCCAGACCGGCTCTGCCCCCACCAGCCTCAGGATCTCGGCCTCGACGATGCCGTGGTCGGTCATGGCCCAGGCCCAGAGGACGACGGCGAGCTTTCGGGGATAAGTCCCGTTATGCTCCTCCCGGTAGACCTCGATGAGATCCTCCGCCAGGGCAGAGCCCACCGCCCAGGCTGCGGGGGTGGGGACCATCCTCGGGCTTATGGAGTGGAAGTTCCTTCCCGTCGGAAGAACCTCGGGGTCCCTTATCGGATCGTCGGCAGGGGATGGGGGGGTGTATTCGGCCTTTGTGGCGTTGACGAACCGGGGTATCTCTTCGGCAGAGGAGGAAAGGCCACCGGCGTAAAAAAGTCCCCTCTCCAGTTCGAGGGTCAGGTTCTCCGATGAGAGAAGCGACGATTCGTTCTCCGAGAGTTTCGATCCGGCCCCCATCACCGCCTCTTCGGGAGATCTTCCGTCGAGGATGACATCGGATAATAGAGAGAGCGAGAGGACCTGCAGCTCCTCTTCCTTGTCGAGGCGAGAGGGGTTGGGGTAGTCCTCATATCCGATCGCCAGGGCCACCTCCTCCTTGAACGGTCGGCCGAGCATCGACTCGACGAACTCGACGAGGGGCGTCCCCTCCGGAGGCCTGCCGAAGGTGTGAAGGCCGTAGGGCATGAACTCGTTCTTCAGGTCGTAGAGGTAGTGAAAGAGCTCGTCGACGAACTCGTCGAAGGCCTGCGGATCGGAGAAGACCTCTTCCAGGTCCACCCCCAGATCCTCATCCAGGTGAAGCTCCCTGCACTGGAGGAGTATCTCCTCTCCATATTTCTGCTTCACGGTGGCGTTCTCGACCTGAAGGTACCCGAAGGCGGTCTCGGCGAGGTTTGTGAGGTTTCCGTAGAGCCCCGAGGCGACGATGGGAGGGGTGAGGTGGGTGATGATGACGGCAGATCCCCTCCTCTTAGCCTGAGACCCCTCGGGGATGTTGTCGACGATGTAGGGGTATATCACGGGGAGGTCCTGGATCAGGATCCCGGGCCAGCACTGGTCGCTGGAAATCCCGCTCTCCTTGCCGGGGGTCCACTCCTGGGTCCCGTGCTTACCGAGGTGGACGATGAAGTCGGCGTCGAAACCCTTCCTGAGCCAGAGGTAGAAGGCGATGTACTGATGATGAGGCGGTATCTCCTTATTGTGGTAGAGGATGGTGCTGTTCTGAAGCCACCCCCTCGTCGGCTGGGGGGCTAGGATGACGTTTCCAAAGGAGAGCTTTGGGATGACGAAGTACTTTCCAGTCTCGTTCTCGTAGACCATGATCTCTCCGGGGGGCGGTCCCCACATATCGGTCACCTCCTTCTGCTTTGCGGGATCGATCGCCTCAAACCAGGCGGTGTACTCCCCGGCGGGGATTAGGGTGGCGTTACCTGCTCTGACCATCTTCTCCAGCTCTCCGGGAGCCCAGGTTCCGACGTTCGTCCCCTGGTGAGCCATCAGGTAGACGAGGTCCTGCTCTTCGGGGACGGTCCCCTCCACCCGGTAGCCGGAGCCGTTAAGCCCCTCGAGGATCTCCCGGAGGCTTCGGGGGACGTTGATGTAGGTTGCTCCCAGGTTGTCCTTTCCACCGCCGTGGTTGTAGTATATGATCGCCGCCTTCTTATCGGCGTTGGAGGTCCGCCCGAGGATCGCCCAGGATAGCGCCCTATCAGCGAGCCACTCCATCTGGGTTTCGATGGGGACGTAGAAGGTCTCGTTCCTGCCGGCGATGACGATCGGCTCGATGACGCCGTCCATCTCAGGCATCGCCACCTGCATGTAGAGCTCCGTCGGATAGATCCCCGTCCCGGCCCTCCATTCTTCGGGGGTCCCGTAGTACATCCGGATGCCGTTCAATACCGGCACGTTCAGCTCTTCGAGGTCTGATATCCCTTGCTCCGGGTCGCCGTAGTTGATCCGGAAGGACTTGGTGAGGATCACGGCGTCCACCAGGGTGGACCCGTTCATGATGAAGAACTGCTTCATGGCATCGGTGTTGGAGAAGCCTATGTCGATGACGTTTCCGCCTCTCTCTTCAAGGACCCTGATAAGCTCCACCCTCTCGGGGGCTGCGATATCTTGATAGTAGGTCATGACCCCGATGGTGGGGAGGCTCTCGTCGTAGGGGTGGTCCTCCCTGCCGCGGCTCCATTCCAGGAAGGATCCCGTATCCAGGAAGACGTCCGGAGAGTCGGGATGGAATATGTAGGCCTTGGGGGTGGGGATCGGCTCCTCGACGGATATGGGAAGGCCGCAGAACTGGGACCCCAGGTAGCCTAAGAGCCTCTTCATGTTCTCCAGGCCCCCATAGTCCCAGTACTCTTCGATCGCCGGATGGTCCTCGAGGTTGACGTTGGAGAGGGCTGTGTCGTACCCTGGAGAGTTGATCGAGACCACGGGGACGCCGTCGCCCTTCGGACCCTCCAGCATGGGAAGAAGCCTCCTCGCCGTATCTCCTCCCACCATCTCCAGGAATATGAGGTCGAAACCTGTGAGGTTCCGGGATGCCTCTTCTGCCGGGATCAGGGTTACGTTAAGGGGACCGTCCTTTGCCGCCTCCTCGATCACGGCCCTCTTCCCGACGACGATGAAGAGCGCCTCGGGCTTTGGCTGGTCGGTCCCTATATCGACGCCTATCGCCGCGGAGTCGGATTGGTCGGATAGGATCTCGCCGCCGGAAGGTGCCGCCCCAAAGGCGTAGAGCCTTCCGTCGTCGGCTCCTATGAAAAGGACGCCATCGGAGATGGAGGGGGAGGCGATGAGATACTCCCCGATGGGGTAGGACCAGATCTCTGATCCATCGAGGGCGTCCAGGGCGTAGACGACCCCCTGGTAGGAGCCGAAGTAGACGAGACCCCCCGCCACCAGAGGCGAAGATCTGACGGGGCTGTCGACCTCCGCCCTCCAGATGAGCTCTCCATCCGTGGCGTCGCGGCATTCGAGGGCCGCGTCGTCGGACCCGACGTAGACCCTTCCCCGGGAGACGGCCGGAGACGATATGGTCCCCCTCATAGGCTCTCTCCATAATTCGTCACCTGTGGCGGCATCGACGGCTAAGAGGGCTTCCCGGGTGGCGAAGAAGACAGAGCCGTACGCCACCGAGGGGGTGGAGGTTATGGGAGCCTCCGTAGGCAGCTTCCAGAGAGGAGCTCCCGAAGAGAGATCGACGGAGTAGAGGGCCGGATCGCCGCCTGCGAAGTAGACCCTCCCATCCCGGCTGGCAGGAGAGGCGTAAGGGTCGGTCCTCCCGGTGGAGAGGCTCCAGACCTCGTCGCCATCGAGGTCCAGCCGGTATATCGTCCCCGAGGAGAAGGCGGTAGCCAGGACCCCTTCCTCCAGGACCAGGGGTGAGGAGGCTATCCCCCACCACTGGGGATCTTCCTCAAGAGTCCTCTTCCAGACCGTCTCTCCTGTAACCGCATCGATGGAGTAGAGGTCACCGGAGAAGGATCCGACGTAAATCCGGCCGTCCTTCAGGGCGGGGGTCGAGGCCCCGCCCTTCCCTCCGATGGGATTCTTCCACATAAGCGATCCGTCCCCTACGTCGAGAGAGACGATCCCCTGTTCGCCGCGATAGGACATGTCGGGCCAGGAGGAGACGTAGACCCGCCCCCCGGAGACGACGGCTCCGCCGCCGACGTAGCCTCTGGCCGTCACCTTCTCGCTCCAGAAAAGGTTGGGCCCGCCGGGGCCGGGGTCGCTTAGGTCTCCCGTCCTCTGGCCGTCACCCTGGAAGGTCAAAAAGTCCCCCATGGCTGGGGGAAGGAGGGCTGCTCCTGCAACGATGAGGAAGAGGAGGGGAAAGAGGATCCGAATCGTCACGGTCCCTCCCCCCTCCCTTCGGGGCGGATCTCGCCGAAGGCCCAGATCCGGCCCCCTCCCACGGTGAAGACGATCCCATCGCTGATAGCCGGCGAGGATCCGCCGCCGGGATGGCTCCAGACCAGCTCGCCGGTGACGGCGTCGAGGGCGACGGTTCCGCCGAAGTCGTCGAAGTCGGGCTTGCCCGAGAAGATCAGGCCGTCGGCGTAGGCCGTCGAGCATCTCCAGTCACCGATCTTCTCTTCAGGGTCCGTCGACCATATGAGGTCGCCGGTGGAGGCGTTGAAGCAGTAGGTGACGGAGTCGCTGAACCCCTCGCATCCGCCGGAGATGTAGACATTTCCTAGGGCCAGAGTAGGCGTCGAATCGGTCGGAGTTATCGCCTTCCTCCAAAGGACCGAGCCGTCCCTGAGGTCGAGGGCGAAGAGGTCGCCGTCGCCGTAGAAGTTGTAGGTCGCCATGTAGACGACCCCGTCCTCTATGGCGGCCGACCCGGCGGGGGAGTTCTCGGCGTCGAGCCTCCAGATCTCCTGGCCTGTCAGAAGGTCGATACAGTAGATGACCCCCCCGAGGCCCCACTCCCAGCTTCCGACGACGACCATCCCATCGCAGACGGCTGGGGTCGACTGGGCGCTGCCTTCGACCTCGAATCTCCATATCTCCTCTCCGGTCAGAAGGTCGAGGCAGAAGTAGTGGTGCCCATCCCAGTCGCTAGCGATGACCCTGCCGTCGACCACGGTGGCCCCTCCGTTGACAGCCCCCCTCTTCGATGGGTGGGCGTATCTCCAGACCTCCCTTCCGTCCGTCGCGTTAAGAGAGATGGTATCCATGCCGGAGAAGAAGACCCTCCCTTCATGATAGGCGGGGGTGAACCAGGAACAACAGACTTCTGAGTTCCTCTCAAAGGGGGCGGTCCAGAGGACCTCTCCCGTAAATTTATCGAGAGAGACGATCTGATGGATGCCGTTGGCGAAGACCCTCCCTTCGGCCACAGCGACGGAGGAACCCGCCTGAAGGCCGAGATCTTCGCTCACCCAGAGGGTGGCGTTCGTCCCCGGAGCCGTCGAGCTGGACCTGCCGGTGTTCTGGAGATCATTATGGAACTGAGGCCAGCCCCCCTCTCCGGCGGGCCCGTCGTCATCGGATCGATCCTCGCCGGGGACGGCCTGAGCCAGCGCCACCAGCAGAAGAAGGAGAGGGATCGTCTTGAGGATCTGGAGCTTAATGGTAGTCATTTTATCGTCCTTATCATCCTATCTTCAGGTTTATTCGTCAGATAAACGGTAGAAGTGTCCCCTCTCTGTGCCGAAGTAGACGCCACCTTGGGAGACGGCAACCCCCGCCAGGATGTAGCCGCCGTCGGGCGGATCGAACCGCCAGAGGAGGGAGGGGTCGGTGCCGGCATCCTCTATGCAATAGATCGATCCGCCGACCCGGGCGGTGGCGAAGAGGATCCGGGTCCTATCTCCTGATCTCGAAACCACCGGCGAGGACTTGACGCCAGCCTCGACCGGATAGGACCAGATCATATCCCCGGTGGCGTCGTCGATGCAGGCGAGGGCTCCGGGATGACCGTGCTCGCCGACCCCAAGGTATACCCTACCGTCGGCGACGGCGGGAGTTGAGGTGCTGAACCCCACGGGAGAGCTCCAGCCCCGGTTCTCAAAGGTCCCACCCTCCTCGTCGAAGCCGACCTTCCAGGCGTAGCCTCTATCGGCAGAGAACTCGGAGGCGGTGTAGATCCAACCATTTCTGCTGGTCGCAGAACTTCTCACCCTGCCGGCGTCCTCCCTCGGAAAGTCGATCCTCGATCCGTCATCGAGGCGGAGCTCATCGACGAGGTCCCCGTCCTCGATCCTCACACTTCGAAGGACCCCATCGTGGTCAGCGAAGACGAGGTAGTCGCCGACGACAGAGCCTCCGCACCCCAGAAACCCCACGGTCTCGCAGGTTAGGTTCCAGACCTCCGTCCCGTCTGAATCGAAAGAGAAGTACCGTTTCATCCCCTTTCCTCGGCCGCTCCCCTCCCCCAAGAAGATCCGGCCGTCGTGGCAGGTGATGGGCGCCTCGAACCTCTTCTCCGTAATATGGCGGCTCCAGAGGAGCTCTCCCGTCTCGGCGGCGAAGGCGGCGAGATCGCCGGAGTCGGTCGCGGCGAAGATCCTGCCGTCGCAGAAGGCAGGGGTCGAGGTCTGGAAGATCCAGCCGTCCATCTGGGCCGTCCACCTGACGCCTCCGCTCTCCTTGTCGAGGGACCAGAGGGTTCCGTTCCCGGCCAGAACGTAAACCGACCCTCCTACGACGACCGGTGGGACGTCGACCCTGACCAGGTCGAAAGACCAGATAATCCCCGGGCTCTCCGGTACGTCGCATCCGGTGAGCCCCGAGTTCGCCGCATCCCCCTGGAACTGGGGCCAATCCGATCCCCCGGCGAGGAGGAGGGATGATATCAGAGCTGAGAAAGTGAGAGCGGCTCTAGTGACTTCGTTCATCTCGATTCTACCACCACAATTTCATCAACGGAGACCGTCCGGATCCTTAAATCAATTTAGTCTAATTTTAGGTAAATTAAGTTTATTTTAAATCTTTCGATCCCTCCTACCGAAGGCGGAGCGACCCAGGAGATGGAGCAGTTCCGGGGTATGACCCGGAAGATGACGGTTGGAGGGATCCCGCGCCAGCCGGATCTTGGAAGGCCTGCAGATCCGGTCTTTTTGCTAGATCCGTCCATCAGGTGGAGTAGAAAGCCCCGGGCACGAAGGATCGCATTCCAGGAGGAGAGCGAACCGGTCACCGGCCGTGCTGAGGGGCCTTTCTGCCTATCCCGGTCTATGGGGTTATTGCCGTCTTGGGCTTCTGGTTCTTCAGGAGGTCTGAAGGAAGCACCGGCATATCACGCCATAGGGGAGCAGGGTTAAATAATTTTTGGTTGAATTAAGACAAATTAATTTGATAAAATGCCTTGGAGGATAACCTATGCTTCTTAGCAGAGAGAAGCGGTATCTTCATAAGAGCTGTTGGCTCTATGGCAGCTAAGCCTATCATCAGCCTCCTGAGAATGCCGCGGGTCTATACGAATCGGTCAAGCTGCCGAAGTCGGGCATCCTCGGATGTTTCAAGGACGCCCTTCTTCCCGTCCGTCCCGCGTTGGCCTAGCTTTCTACCGCTACCGCGTCCAACCTCAAATCGCAGAGCCCGGCCCAGCCGAGGTCGCTTCCGCCATCCATATACTCTAAGCCCCAGGCGGGTGGGCGCCATATCGGCGGCGTAAGCTCGATCTCGCCCTCAAACTCGCCGATATCGACGACGGAGCTGGCGTAGACCAGAGGACTGCTGCGACCGTCGACGGACCTGGCTTCGACGATGGCCCTGTTGAGAAACTTCCCGCTCCCGAGGGCCTCGACCGCGTAGACGATAGTCTCTTCCTCATAGGGTCCGATATCGAGAAGGGTCCAGACGACGGTCTGGTCGTCTATATATGAAGGCTCCACCGAGGAGTTGAGAAACCTCATCCCCTCCGGGAGTTTGTCGGTCACCTCGGCGACCTTGGCGCTGCTGTCGAGGTTCTGGACGGTGAGGGTGTAGGTGACCACCCTCGGATCAAACCCATCCGCCACGCCGGCCTTCGTCGCCGTCACCGACGGTTCCCGGGTCCAGCCGAGCCAGTCGGTCTCGAGGGCGGAGAAGGCGACGGCGGTCGTCACTTCATTGTTATATCCGCCCCGGGCCTCCACCACGTTCACTATCTCGTCGCCGCGGCATTCGGTGACGTCGAGCCACAATGTGAAGGTGAGGGTCCCGCCGAGCCCCAGGTTGAGGAAGGTCCATTCCGCCCCCTCGTCGGAGAGGCTCGAGGTCCTCTCGGAGGAGTTGATGAACTCGGCACCGGGCGGTAAGAGGTCTCTAATCAGCAGGGGTCCGAGGGCCCTGTTGCCATCGTTTCTTATGGTTATGTTGTACCGGGCGAGGATGGCGTCTTCCGTATAGAAGATCTCGCCGGACTTATCGGCTGAGAGGTGGGGCTCGTCATATTCGAAGACGCCGGCGAAGATCACCCTCCTCGCCATCGAGTAATCTCCGGAGTACTGCTCGTCGATCTCGATATCGGCCTTTTGAAGCCTCTTCATCGAGCCGCCGAGAGACCCGTTCTCCGACTTATTGACGTTGGTGTCAACGGAGATGATCCTGAACCGTCCCGTCCCGGAGAACTCCGCCACCGTCGCCACGTCCCCCAGGCCCCTGACCACCGTCTCCTTATGGAGGCGGTGGAGGCTTGAAAACTCCTCGCCGATGAAGGTGGTGCTGTTTTTGGAAGCGTTCTTCGACCAGATCCCCTCCCTCCACATGCCGGAGGCGTCGATGGATCGACCGCCAGGGAGGTTGAAGCTCGTCGGCCGGCTCTCCAGGCTGATATCCTTTGCTATGTAGTTGGTCGCCGCCTCTATGATCTCGTCGGATTCGTAGCGCCCAGTCCCGGCCTCGTAGGACCTCTGCCGGCCACCGATCCGCTTATCGGCAACGACAAACCCGGTCCCCGAGGCCGCCTTCTCGTACTTGATGCTCGGATCCTCTGCGACCTGCCGGACCTTGAAGCTCCCCAGATAGGTCTCCTCGGATTCGAAGTCGGGCGTGGCCCCAGAGGTGGGTTTCTTGAATACTCTGAAGCTTCCCATCCCCTCAAACTCCGCCTCGAAGGCCATCGAGGTGCCCATCTCGTCGATCTTGAAGTGGGAGTCCCTGTCTATGGACGTGGCGTACCTATATGCCTCGCTCATGGAGGTTCCGGTGATCCGGTTCTTTCCGCTGGCTGTCTGGGTCCATCTCGAGGAGTAGGCTACGGAGCGGTTGTTATAGAGGCCGATAGCGGTGGTGGCATAGGAAGCCGAGACCTCCTTTGCCATCTCGATGGACTTTTCTGCGGTCTTCACCGCCACCAGATCCTCGCTCTCGTAGCTGCCGCTCCCGTGCTCCCGGGTGGAGAGCTCGGTTCCCGAGTCGCTAACCCCGACGGTGGCGCTGGCCGAGGCGGCGATGAGACTATTCGTGCTGTTCTTTGCGGTGACTTTGACCGTGTTGGTGAGGGCGTACTGAGGGGGCGCCGTCGTGTAGTCGTTGGCGACGTTGACAAACCCCACGCCTCTAACCCTCTGCTCCATCCCGAACTCGAAGTCCTGCATCTTGGGGACGATCACCTCCAGGGTGATATCCTTGCAACCAGGTTCGATCGAGTCATGGCTCCAAGCGATCTCTCTAAACCTATCTCCTTCACCATATTCTTGGATGGGTGCAGGATCTGCGGAGACGAACTCCACATCTTTGTTGAAGGCGTCTGTTACCGTCACGTCTAGCATACTGGTCTTGTAATTGTTGCAGACCTTGATCGTGTACTTGATCTTCTTTCCCCTTTCCACTGACTTCTTGTCGGCGGTCTTGATCACCATGAGGGGATCGATGGCGGCCATAGAGACTGTACTGCAGGCGCGAGCACCGATCAGACCATCGTTTTCGTCGCGGGCCACGACTTCGACGCAGTTTATAAAGTGGCCCGAGGTAGGCGTATCATCAACCTTCACCCTCAGGTTGATCACCTCGCATCCCCCTGGCGGTATCTCCTCAGAAAGGTTCCATTCCAGATAATTACCGTCCCTCGTGTCGGGCCAGGGATCTGCATATTCGAAGGATGATTCCTCCGGGAGGCCGTCAGTTACTATAACGTCTGTCACAGCATACGGATAGTTGTTGCAGATCGTTATGGTGTAGTTCAGGATATCTCCGACCTCTGCAGAGCTACTATCTGCCTCCTTTTTCACTAATAGGTCGCTTTCAATCTCGCCGGTGGCGGTGATGATGTGATAGCCTCCCGGTGTCAGGTAGTATGTCCCGATGTACCCCGCCTTACTGGCCTTCACCTTGTACTCGCCCGCCCATGTCAGAGTGATATCCGAGGTATTTCCGTCGGCCCCCGTAGTGTAAGTCTGAGAGCCGACGGTGACGGTGGCGCCTTGCTGGGGCACTGTGACCAGGTTCCATGAAGCGTCGTACTCTTCGGACTCCACTTTGATCTTGAAGGGATTCTGCATCGGATCGCCGATTGAGACCTCCGTCGGAACCGTCATCTTCAGCAAATATACGGAATAAGGTGCGCTGACAGTGATCCAGTCATCGTTGCTCAGGAAATACTGATCGAGCCCCACGTTCGGGGATGCTCCGTTGACGTAATAGACCGGCATCCCAAATCCTGCAAGATCAGTGACTGCGGGGCTACCCATCCCCCAGGGGTCGCCGAGAGTGTAAGAGACACCGGTCACCTCGAGAGCCCCCAGAGCCGTCGGGTTATCGATCTTGTATCCGTCCTTCTCAAAGCCGACGGAGCTTACGAATACCTCTCGGCTGAAGAGGGGGTTTCCGTTCCCCAGGACGTGGATCGTAACCGTCTCTCCTTCAGCCTCCAGGCAGTTTATAAACTGGTAGCCTCCGGGCGTCAGATAGTAAGTGCTGATGTACCCCGCCTTATCGGCCCGGACCTTGTACTCGCCCGCCCTGGTCAATGTGATCTCCGGCGTATATCCGTCGGCCCCCGTGGTGTAAGTTTGAGAGCCAACGGTGACGGTGGCGCCTTGCTGGGCCACTGTGACCAGGTTCCAAGAGGCGTCGTACTCTTCAGTCTCCACCTTAATCTTGAACCGTTCGCCAGCGATGACCTCGGTGGGAGCCGTCATCTTGAGAGGATAGACTGTGTAAGGCGCAGTGACTGTGATCCAATCCCCGTCGCTCAGGAAATACTGATCGAGCCCCACGTTCGGGGATGCTCCGTTGACGAAGTAGACCGGCATCCCAAATCCTGCAAGATCAGTGACTGCGGGGCTCCCCATCCCCCAAGGGTCGCCGAGGGTGTAAGAGACGCCGGTCACCTCGAGAGCCCCCAGAGCCGTCGGGTTATCGATATCATATCCGTCCTTCTCAAAGCCGAGAGGCTTGACCTCTACCTCTCCGCTGAAGAGGGGGGCGCCGTTCCCCAGAACATGGATGGTGACGTCGACGGGCTCGCTCCTGCGGCAGCTTATGATCTGATACCCGCAGTTGAGGTAATAGGTGGCGATGTAGCCCTCTTTTTTGGCCTCGATTCTGTATTCCCCAGGCACTCTCAAGGTCATCTCTGGGGTCCTTCCGTCCTTTCCGGTGGTGTAGTCGGTGTAGATGGAGCCGGAAAAGACCGTGACGGTGGCCCCCTCCACCGGAGCCGATACCATCTGCCCCCGATCGTCCAGTTCTTCAGAGCCGACCTCGAGGGTGAACGTCTCCCCTTCCACGACCTCCGCCGGCGCCTTCAGCCTTAGAGGCAGAACGGTGGCGGGAGCGCTGATCACGATGCACTCGTCCCCGATCAGGTCATACTCGCCTATGGGGTCGGTTTGGCGAGCCCCGTCGACGAAGTAGATCGCAGACCCATAACCCTCCAGGTTTGAGACCGTCGGCCTGCCTGTACCATCTGGATCGGCGAGGGTGAAGAAGAGCCCCGTCCCCGCGAGCGCCCCCAGGACGGTGGGGTTAGAGACCTCAAACCCGTCCCTCGTGAATCCCTCTGCCCCGACGGCTAGATCGCGGCTGAAGAGGGGATTTCCGTCCCCCAGAACGTAGACGGTGACACTGACCTCCTCTACCACCTCAACCGGATCTGCCGCGGGGACGGGGAGGCTTTTGCCCATCAGGGCGATGATGCTGTAGGATGTCGCCTCGACGAGAAATCCGGCCCCCCCCTGGGTCTTGGGCTTCCACCAGAAGACGCCGCTCTCCTGCTGGCAGCTGAGAAGGTGGGAGACGAGAGTCTCTCTCCCCTTCCGCCATTGGGTGGGATCGACCCCCGCTCCGTTGAGGGCCATCATCGCCCAGTAGTCGCTGATGGCGTTGGAGTCGCTGCTCATCCCCGAGGAGGGAAAGCCGCCGTCATCGTTCTGCTGGCTTCTGATATACTCGATGGCGTCATGGATCGTCTGGTCCTTGGGGTCCTCGCCCGCAGCCAGGAGGGCAGAGGCGACGATCCCCGTGGTGTCGAGGTCGGGAGCTCCGCCGCCCCAGCCCCAGCCTCCTGAGGAGTGCTGTTTGGCCTTAATGTGGGAGACGAAGGCCTGGGCCTCCGGTGATTCAGACTCGCCCGCTGCCGCAAGCGCCAGGAGGATGTATGCCTCGGAGAAGAGGTTCTCCTTGCCGTAAGGAGGCTTTGCGAACTTTTTCAGCCTCTCCGCATAGTCGACTCCGTTTACATTGCGGGGGTCCCCCCTCGCTGCCACCACCCCCATGACGTACCTGCCGAGGCTCCCGCCGGATGCGTCTTCGCCGGGGGGGTTTGTGACCAGGTAGTCGAGGGGAGTCTTCCCGGCCGCTTTAGCGTGGTCTAGGTCGCCGGTGAGGGCCAGGGCCATGGCGGCGTTGGCCGTAGGAAGAAGGCTGCTCGTCGCAGCGTCCGGCAAGTTTGCGAAGCCACCGTCGTCGTTCTGACAAGAGAGGAGGTAGATGACGGCGTTTCGGATGACGGGGTCGTCCCCCGCCAGGGGGAAGCCCTGGGAAGCTCCCGCTCCGGAAGAGAAGAGGATGAGGATGAGCCCCGAGGCCAAGAGTCTCAAAACCGTCTCCTTATGGAGGAGGGTTCCCTCCCCTAGCCCAACGGTCGACAACCCTCCTGAAGGTATCGCCGAAGTTCTAGGGATCTTCTCCCTTTGCCTTATCGATCTCTCTCTTCTACTTCTCCACCTTACACCGGTCCCTCGTCTCCTAAGCTCCAACTCCATCACCCAAATTAAGTTGATTCAACTAAACTTAATTTGAGCAAGTTAAGTTTATAGTAATTAAACTTTTTTGTCTTAAATGGTCACCCGATGTGGTAAATCTTCAAAATGCAGAATAGTCTCCTGGTCTTGAAGCTTTGAGGGGTCTTTGGCCTATTTGAAATTAAGCCCCCTACCACTAAGAAGCCTCCCAAATCAGCCCGCATGACTTCCGTCGCAGAAGGGTTTCCTATCCGACCGCCCGCACCTGCAGAGGGCGAAGGGTCCATCCTCAGCTATCGACTCTCCCCCTTCGCCGACGAGGGCGCACCTTCCCCTGACGAGGAGGGGCCCGTCTTTCACCACCTTGATCTCGGCTGAGGGCCTACCCTCCTGGTCTATCCGCCTCTCCAGCTCTTCGTTCCTTCTGTAGGATAGGGCCCCCGAGGGGCATCGGTCGATGGCGGCCATGATCTCCTCGGAGGTCGCCCCGTCCATACTTATCCACGGGCTCCTATGGACGTCGAATACCCCGGGCTGAGATCTCAGGCATTCGGCGGAGTGGATGCACTTCTTCGGATCCCAGAATACGGTAATTTCGCCGTTGGTGTACTCTTTCACGAAAATCTCAGCAGGATGCCCCCGAATTCTGTCGGGGGAGGAATGCGTAACTACTCCCGCTTCTCCTTGGCACCGAAATGTTCATATCTATAGATGGTATATATCTATGCACATGATGCAGACGCTCAAAGTCAAACTTGAACCGACCCCAGAACAGGTTCAAGCTATTCGCGAGACGATGCATCAGTTTAACGCCGCCTGCAACTTCGTGGCTGACAAAGCGTTTGAGCTTCGTACCGCCAATAAGATCGAGTTGCAGAAGGTCGTTTATTATCCTATTCGGGAACAATTTAACCTCTCCTCTCAGATGGCGGTCAGAGCTATCTCTAAGACCTGCGAAGCCTACAAGAGAGACAAATCGATCCAACCTACCTTCGATCCTGACGGATCTGTCGTCTACGATCAGAGACTCATGTCCTGGAAAGGTCTCGATCTCGTTTCTCTCTTGACTCTCGAAGGCAGGATAAAGGTCCCTGTTGTCATCTGCGAGTACCACGAACCCCGGCTCAATCGGATCCGAGGACAGGCCGACCTCATTTTCGAACGGGGTGAGTTCTATCTCTGCGTCGTCGTCGAAGTTGCCGAGTCTCCCAAGATCGAACCGATCGGTGTTATCGGCGTCGATCTCGGGATCAAGAACATTGCCGTTGATTCGACCGGCGAAGAGTTCTCCGGTGACGGTATCGAGAACGTTCGATCCAAGATAGATAACCTCAAGGCCGATCTTCAAAGCTGTGGGACCGATAGCGCCAAACGTCATCTCAAGAAACTCTCGGGTCGAGAGGCTAGGTTTCGTCGAGACGTGAACCACTGCATCTCCAAAAAACTGGTTGCGAAAGCCAAAGACACCTCTTCCGTGATCGCCCTCGAAGATCTTCAGGGTATCCGGGAGAGGATGACGGTTTCGAAGGCTCAGAGACGCAAACAGCATAGCTGGGGATTCTATCAGCTCAGGCAGTTCGTCGAGTACAAGGCAGCGATCGCTGGAGTTCCAGTGGTCTACATCGACCCTGCCTATACGTCCCAGGAATGCCCCGTTTGCCATCATATATCCCGGTCAAACCGACCTACTCGAGATCAGTTTGATTGTGTCTGCTGTGGTTTCTCTGGCCCTGCTGACAGCGTCGCAGCTCGAAACATAGCTGCAAGGGTGGCTGTCAACCTGCCCATCGTGGCCCGATTTTTTGCGGAGCCGCAAGCCCCCAATACTGGCGAGCCTCATGCCCGCTAATTCATTGGCGGGTAGTTGACGATATCACAACCCCAGAAGAGCTCTCAACGAAGAGATGGTCAGGGATGCCACTAAAGCTTATCCCCAGGGATCTGACATCCTCTCCTCCTCATCCTGACCATCCTGTATCCCTCCGTTCAGATCTCAACAGGATCCTGATCCATATCGATCGCCATCCCCACCTCTCGATACCGTATATGCTAACATAGGTTTTTATAGTAATCTAATCAACTCACACCTCGATCATCATGAAGGGAAAGGTTCTCCAAATATCAGCCATGGCCCTCATCCTGGCCCTCCTCTGCACCGCTGCGGCGGCTCAGAGTGTTGCCGGAGGCGGGCAGAAGGATCGACTTAGAATCTCTACGACCACCAGCCTCTACGACACCGGGCTCTTAGAGGAGGTGGAGAAGATCTTCGAGAATATCTACAACGTCGACGTCCACATAATATCCGCAGGGACGGGGATAGCGATCCAGTACGGCGTCAGGGGGGACGTCGACCTGATCCTCGTCCACGACGTGGTCAGGGAGAGAAATCTCATCGAGGAGGGGCACGGCCTCTCCAGGAGCTGCTTCGCCTACAACTACTTCATCATCGTCGGCCCCGAGGACGACCCAGCCGGGATAAAGGGTATGGGGGCGGCCGAGGCCATGAAGACGATCATGGAACAAGGGATCGAGAGCCCGGGGCTCGTCAGGTTCGTCTCCCGGGGGGATGACTCCGGGACCCACGCCAGGGAGAAGCTCCTCTGGAAGGCTGCTGGCCTCGACTACGAAGAGTTGAGAGGACGATGGTACGTAGACGCAGGCAAGGGGATGGGACCGACCCTGGTGATGGCGAACGAGGTTGCTGGGTATACCCTCTGCGACACCTCCACCTTTGAGGCCTTCCGGGGCGACCTCGCCCTCGTTCCCCTGATAGAGGAGGATGAGGCTCTTCTCAACGTCTACGCGGCTATTCCGGTAAGCCCCTCCGTCCATCCTGCGGTCAACTGCGCGATGGCGGTGAAGTTCGTCAACTTCCTCGTCTCTGAAGAGGGGCAGGGCCTGATAGCCGAGTACGGGACGGATACCATAGGCAAGCCCCTATTCAAGGCCGCAAGAGGCGATTGTGATCTGATAGGCTGCTTCGGGGACGAGTGTGCCATGCCTCTGGCTGAAGATTCCTGCAGTCTCGCGGCGGCGTAAGGGTTATCTCTGGTGCCGGCAAGGCCAAAGGGCGGTTCAGCTAAATGATTGGTGACGCCTATGGATGAGATCGGGGCGGGATTTGTAAGGGCGATGGAGCTGATCCTGACCCTCGACCCTGCCATAGTGGAGATAACGGTCCGATCCCTTATCATCGCCGTCGCCTCCACGGCCATCGCCACCACCATCGCCGTCCCCGCGGGGGGTCTCCTCCATTTTCATAATTTTTGGGGAAAACGGGCCATCATCAACCTCATCCAGACCCTCTACAGCCTTCCGACGGTCACCGTCGGCCTCCTCGTCTTCCTCCTCTTATCTCGGTCCGGCCCCTTGGGGGGGCTCGGCCTCCTCTTCACCCCCGGCGGCATGGTCGTCGGCCAGACTATCCTAATCGTCCCCATCATGACGGGGCTCACCATCGCCGCCTTGAGCGGCATCACAGATCAGGTCCGGGACTCGGCGATATCCCTGGGAGCCTCGAAGCGCCAGGCGATCTTCACCATCATGGTAGAGGCGAGGGCGGCCATGATGGCTGCGGTCCTTCTCGGTTTCGGAAGAGCCCTCTCCGAGGTGGGGGTGGCGATGATGATCGGGGGAAACATCCAGGGTTACACCAGGGTCCTGACTACGGCGATAGCGCTGGAGACCTCTCGGGGTGATATCGAGTTCTCCATGGCCCTGGGGATCATCCTCGTATCCATATCCCTCATCGTAAACCTCCTGGTCAACCGGGTCCAGGGGAGGTGGTGGACATGATCGAGGCGAGGGAGGTACGGGCGATCCGGGGAGGAAGGGTGGTTCTGAAGGGAGTATCTCTGGAGGCGAAGGCGGGGGAGGCCCTCGCCATCATCGGCCCCACGGGGTCGGGAAAGACGACCCTCCTTCGGATCCTCAACCTCCTCGACCCCCCCAGCGGAGGGTGGGTCCTATTCGACGGCGCCGACGTATCGGCTGGGGAGAGGGCCAGGTTTCTCGCGAGAAGGAGGATGGCGATGGTCTTCCAGAAGCCCTCCCTCTTCAACACCACCGTCGAGAAGAACGTCTCTTACGGCCTGCGGGTGAGGGGGATCTCCATGAACGAGATCGCAGGGAAGGTCGCAGGCGCCCTCCGGGAGGTAGGCCTCTCAGGATACGAGAACCGAAGGCCCTCCAGCCTCTCCGGCGGGGAGGCCCAGAGGGTTGCCCTGGCGAGGGCCCTGGTCACCGAACCCGATCTCCTCCTCCTGGACGAGGCCACGGCCAACCTCGACCCCAGGACGGCGGAGGCGATAGAGGACCTAATAAGCAGGGTCAGGGATGGAGGGATTACGGTGGTGATGGCTACCCACGACCTCGACCAGGCGAGGGAGCTCGCTGACAGGGTCGCCGTCCTGATGGGGGGGGAGGTGGCGGGGATGGGGACTGTAGAAGAGATCTTCGATAGACCCGTATCCGAAGAGGTGGCGAGGTTCGTCCGCAGGAGGCAAAGGCCCCTCCATGGATGATCCTTTATGATCCCTGACTATAAATATGATCCATTTATGATCCATTTATGATCCATTTATGATCCATTTATGATCCATTTATGATCCATTTATGATCCATTTATGATCCATTTTGATGAGACAACGGGAGATTATAAGCGATGGTTATACCATCCGGAGGATGGGCCGGGACGAAGGGGAGCTGGCCGCCGACTGGGCGACGGAGGAGAGAGTATCGAGGCCAGGGTTTTGGGATGAGGCTCTGGCAGGAGGGGATGGACCATCTCCGCGGTAGGAATGTGGGGCTCGATGGGGTCGTCGAGGAGCAGGAGAAGTACAAGGAGTCCGGATTTCGGCTCATCCACCGGTCGATCCGGTTTCAGGGGACGGGGACGGGCGACGATAGGTCCGATCGCGGCGTGGTGGAGCTCGCCGAACTCCCCTTCGAGGATCTTCTCAGCTACGATACGCGCCACTTCCCTGCCGAGAGAGGCAGGTTCCTAAAGAGCTGTATCGCCCGGGAGTGCTCCTCAGGCTTCGCTTTTATCGGCGATGGTGAGATCGAGGGGTACGGCCTCCTGAGGCGGTGCCGGACCGGCTTCAAGATAGGCCCACTATTCGCAGAGGACGGAGGGGTCGCAGAATCCCTATTTTCCGCCCTGGCCGGTCGGGCGGATCGGTGTTCCCCCATCTACCTCGACGTCCCGGAGCCGAACTCTTCGGCCCTGAGCCTCCCAGCCCGGCACGGGATGGCCGAGACCTGAGAGACCGCCCGGATGTACACCGGGGGCGATCCGGGGCTGCCCCTCGGTAAGATCTTCGGGTTGACGACCTTCGAGCTGCGGTGAGGATCGGCCGGGGCTATTGGCCAACGATCGGCGGCGGCTGGGATGGCTGGGCTATGGAGCCGCTTGCTGGCGAAGATGCGGAAAGGTCTAGAAAGGTCTATATATCGACAGTCCAACAATTAATGCAGAGCATGGACCCAAAGAGCCGGTTTCTATGGATCTCTGCCGCGATCCTGGTCGCTGCGGTGGCAGGGGTCGTATATATAACCCAAAACTTCATAACGACGGTACTCTTGAGCTTCTTTCTCGCCTACATCCTCTACCCCTTCTATCTCCGCCTATTGAATCTGACCAAGAGAAAGCGGATATCCGCCCTCCTATCCATATCCATAGTCTTTCTCATATTCCTCGTCTTCGTCCTGAGCGTCATCAACGCCCTGGCGACGGAGGTCTCCTTCCTATACGCCTCCCAGGATTCATGGGATGAGACCGCCAGCAGGCTGGCGGAGAAGACCGCCGGGAACATCTTCGAATGGACGGCTGCCCTTGCGGAGGATAGAGCCCCGGCGTTCATAGCCCCCCACCTCGGGGGTCTCATCGCCCTCGCCGAAGATCAATTAGCTCCGGTCCTCGCAGCTCCGGCAGCCTGGCTCGTCCCGGAGGTCTTGCCCAGGATCAAGAATATAGTCACCGGCCTTGCAGACTGGATCGCCGGGAACCTTCCCATCCTGATGGCCCAGTTCGGCGTAGCCATCCTCCTCACCTACTACCTCCTCGTCGACGGGGCAGGATCTATCGAGAAGTTTCTGCGACTCCTCCCCGAGAGGGCGCTGGTCCGACGTTTCCTCGGCGAGTTGAATTCCATCTACAACAGCCTCTTCAACGTCTACCTCATAAACAGCCTCCTGACGGGTCTTATCGCCGCCTTCGTCTACCTCATCGTCGGCGTCCCTTACCCCTTCCTCTGGGGGATGGTCACCGCCGTCTTCGCCCTCATCCCCCTCATAGGAACCAGCGCCGTCTACGTCCCTATGGCCTTATACTACCTCTTGGTAGGGGAATATCTCAAGGTGGCGGCCCTTCTGATCCTCGGGACCGCCTTCTTGAACATATTCCCCGAGAACATCATGCGTCCGGCCCTCGCCAGGGCAGGGGCGGCGATCCATCCCGCCGTCACCCTCCTCGCCTTCGCGGCACCGATATTCGTCATCGGGGTGATGGGGGTGATCGTCGGCCCCGCCCTCTACGGCTTCGTCCTCGCCGCCTACAGGACCCGCCTATCGATGATGGAAGATGAGGCGGGGGTTGTGGCAGGACCCGGCGGGCGGGCTCCGCCGCCTGGAGCCAGCTTCTTATCCTTCGAGGGTCTCCGCCGCTGCGGCCGGAGGATGAGAGGATTCCTTTCGAGGATATCGGGAGGGCGGATCTAGAGATGGCGTGGATAGGGTTCGCCATCTTTATCGCCTCATAGCTCCCTATCAACCTTCATAAGGTGGCGTCGATGACCAGAAGGGCTGAGGAGGACTGCGGAACCGACGAAAGATCCGGGGGGCGGGATAGCCTCCTCACCGAGAGGCAGGCTGCGGTTCTGAGGCTGCGGAAGAAGGGGCTCTCCCAGCAGGAGGTGGCGGAGATCCTGGGGACGACCCGGTCGAACGTCAGCATCCTGGAGAAGAGGGCGCAGCAGAACGTATCCCGCGCGAAGGCGACCCTGAGGGACTGGACGATGATCCAGGCTCCCGTCTCCATCGATATCCCGGCGGGAACCGACATCTTCGAGGTTCCGGCCCTCCTCTTCTCCGAGGCGGACAGATCCGGGACGAAGCTTGGGATAGGCTCTGTAGACATAATAGTCCAGATCAAGAGCAAGGCCCCGGAGGCGCTCAATAAGAGGGTAATAGTCCGCAACCTCGCCGTCGCCGTCACCGAGGACGGCCTCCTCCTCGTCAGGGAGGCTGTCCCGGAATGAATTTTGACGCTTTCGATCGGATCAATGTCCAGGAGTTTGATCATATATGGCCAGGACCCTATCAGATAGAGATATCGAGATATTGAAGAAGTTAGCGCCGGAGTGCGCTGATACGACCTGCTCCGGCTCGGGCCTGTACTTTCAGTCCATCCTCCCTCCCGTATCAAACCACTTCGCCCAAGACGAAGAGGACTTTGAGGATAGGCTGAAGAGGCTCGACATCTTCGAGCTGCGCTACTTGGCGGAGGTGATCCTCGAGGGATCGGAGAGCCTCGGGTGCATCCAGCCGGAGCACGCCGAGATCCTCTTCCGGCTCCTCCGGGAGAGGGTCTCAGAGGATGTAGGTGAGAAGGTGAGGGAGCACTATGAGGGGGCGGGAGAGTGCCATCATTGAACTGCGACTTTGTCTGTGACCATCTCTCTGATTATGTGGTCGTCTTATCCACGGCACCGTCGGACCACTCCGGAAGGTTGGCGAGGCTGATCGTGGAGGAGAGGCTCGCGGCCTGCGTCAACATATCCCAGGTGAGGTCCACCTTCTGGTGGGAGGGGGAGGTCAACCAGGAGGCAGAAGACCTCCTCATCATAAAGACGGAACGGCAGAAGGCGGAGGAGCTCTCCTCCAGGATCCGGGCCGTCCACCCCTACGACCTCCCCGAGATCATCATCCTTCCCATAATTGGAGGCGACGACCGCTACCTCGCCTGGATATCGGAGGAGTTGAGGGGCTCCTCCGGCGCCGGCGGGCCGAAGGCTGAAGATATGTAACCGATAACTCCACCCCTCACGCTCCCTTCAGCCGGTCCGCTGCCTCCGCCAGCTTCGCCTCCTCTGCGAGCTTCGCCAGATCCGCCGCCCCCTCCTGGAACCCCTCCAGGGCGTTGAAGAACCTGTCGAGGACGTCGCCGCGATAGGTCGGGACGACGAAGATGTGGGTGTGGGGGATCCTCCGGCCCCGGGCGTATATCGCGACGAAGTCGGGGCTGTAGGCCTTCATCAGCTTCTGAGATACCGCCCTAGCCACCCTAAAGAGGCTCTCCACCTCCTCCTCGTTGAGTTCGTGCCACCAGGGGACGTGCCTCTTGGGGATGACGAGGGTGTGCCCCTCCGAGAAGGGGTTTATGTCCAGGATCGCTAGGGTTAGGTCGTCCTCATAGATCCTGTGGGCTTTTGCTCTGCCGGCGACGATCTCGCAGAAGATGCAGCTCTTCTCTTCGACCTTGTCCAAGAAAGATCCTCCCATTTATCTAGAGAGATCTTACGAGATCCGACCTGATATGAGTTTGCATCACCATATCGAGATGTTTGGCTAAACTGAGCACTTCGCCAATCTCTAGCTTCGTTTATGCTCGAACTCGATCAGACCCCATTATATCGCCTCTCCGCCGCCTTCACCATCCCCCACAGCACCTCATTGGCCGCCGCCTCCACCCCATGCCTCCTCGCCCGATCGATCACAAACCCGTTTATCGCGTCGATCTCCGTCTCCCTTCCCCGGAGCACGTCCTGGAGCATGCTGGAGGTGTTGGCGGCCGTGCTCTCAGCGACGGCCCGGACGAACTCTGTTACCTCCAGCTCATCGAAGCTCTCCCCCTCCTTTTCGGCGACGGCGACGCATTCTTGGACAATCAGCTCGACGGCCGGGGCGAGATGGGGGGAGAGGACGATCCCGTTCTTCTCCCGGGTGAGGGCCGTGATGGGGTTTATGACGGCGTTGGCTAAGAGCTTCATCCACTGCTGGCGCCGGAAGTCCTCGGCGAACTCGGCATCAAAGCCCTTCTCAGCAAGCCGGGCCCCGATGAACCGCTCCAGATCCTCGCCGATCCCGACCTCGAAGACGGTCTTTCCCCGCCCTTTCAGCTCGATCTTTCCGTCCCCGACGAAGACGACGCCTGATGAGGTGATCCCTTCGTAGACCCTAGCTGCGGGCAGGTCAAACCTCTCCCGGTTTCCCATCCCGTTCATCAGGAGGATGAACCGGGAGTCCGAGAGCCTCCCCGCCAGGAGGCCGGATCCCCGGATCTCCTTCGCCACGGCAGGGAGAGAATAGGTCTTGACGGTGACGATGACGACCTCGGGGGCGAAATCTGAATGCGCGAATTCGCCGAGGCCCGCGAAGGCGTATCTGAACCGGATCGAGAGGGGTCTATCTTTTTCGGCGAGGGTGACCTCCAGGCTCCGCTCCCTGATCGCCTCGATGTGACCGGGCCTTCCCAGGAGGGCGACCTCCTCGACGGCGGGGCGAGGGCCTGCCTCCGACCTATCCGCCCCTGTCCCCTCTTCCGCCGCCGATCCGGCCCCATCCTTCGATTCCCGCTCCGAGAGGAGGTAGCCGAAGAAGGAGCCGATCGCCCCCGCCCCGATGATGAGGACCTTCGTCATCGGCTGGCCTCTTTCCTCCTTCAGGCGATCCCGAGCTCCTGGTGCCTCTTCAGGATCTCGTCGGCGAGGCGGTCGAGGGCCTTATAATCCTGCGCCGTCGGAAGACCCTTCGCCAGGACCGGCTCCATCACCTCCACCTTCAGGAGGGGTATAGCCTCCTGGATCGCCTTCACCGTCTTGCCGCCCCAGCCGTAAGAGCCGATGATCGAGGCGAACCTCGTCTTCGGCCGCAGGGCGTTGGCGAGGAAGGCGACGTGGGCAGCGTTGGGGTGGGGCCCCCCCAAGACGGTGCTCGTCCCCAGGACGAGGGTCGCGGCGTCGACGAGGGCCTCGGCGATCTTGCCGACGTCGGATACGGCGATGTCAAACCTCCTCACCCCGATCCCCCGGGCGATGAGGCCGTCGGTCAGGTGATCGACCATAAGCCGGGTGCTCCCGTGCATCGAGACGAAGGGGATCACCACCTCGTTCTTGACCTCCTCGGAAGACCAGTCCCTGTAGGCCTCGAGGATGAAGGAGGGGTCGTCGTGGAGGGGGCCGTGGCTGGGGGCTATCATCTTTATCTCCAAGGAGTCGACGACCTCCAGGTTCTTTCTTATGATCGCCCGGAAGGGCATCATGATCTCGGCGTAGTACCTCTTGGCAGGCTCGTAGATTATCTTCGGGTCGGCGAAGAGGTCGCTTGTGGCGTAGTGGGAGCCGAAGAAGTCGCAGGAAAAGAGGATCTTCTCCTCCCGGAGGTAGGTTACCATCGTCTCGGGCCAGTGGACCCAGGGGGTGTAGAGGAACTCCAGGGTTTTGCCGCCTAGGGAGAGGGTCGACCTCTCCTCGACGGTCATAAACCTCTCTTCTGGTATATCGAGGAGGATGGATAGGAGCTCCCGGCAGCGGGGGGTGCAGACGACCTTCGCCCCAGGGAACCGTTCGAGGACCGCCGGGATCGAGCCGGAGTGGTCCTGCTCAGCGTGGTGAGCCACCACGTAATCGAGCCGGTCGATCCCGAGCTCCGTCAGGTTCTCCAGGAGCGCCTCCGCGAAAGGCGGGTCGGCGGAATCTATGAGGGCGTTCTTCTCGTCGCCACGAACGATGTAGGCGTTGTAGCTCGTCCCGTCCGGCAGCGGTATCAGCTCGTCGAAGAGCCTGCGGTCCCAGTCGATAACCCCGACGGAGAATACGCCGGGCCCGATCTCTCTATTGACCGTCATTCCAACCACCTATAAATTGACCTTCACGAAGTCCTCTTTGGATGCCTCCCCTCTCTCGAAAGCTCCAATCCCGGAAAAACCCCATACCTTCAACCCTCACCCGGGATCGGGGAGGAGACTATCGAACCTCAATGGGGAGCTTCTTTATCGAAGAAGATTCCCGTATCGACGTTTTGCATCTTCCATACTTAAGTATTTTCAAGTCGGCCAAAGATCATAAGTGATTAAAGCCCCTACAATATAATAGATTTGATCATATATTATCATCTCAGAAGACTGCCCCCTTTTATGGCTGGCGCGCCCTCCTCCAGATCGAGTCGAAAAATATTAAATAGATAAGGACGATATATGGGTTGATATATGAGTTGATCCTAAGAGATGGGAGTTGGAGGGGGTAGCATGAAAT
The DNA here is from genome assembly GCA_029167045.1 of Candidatus Methanocrinis natronophilus. Lineage (GTDB taxonomy): Archaea > Halobacteriota > Methanosarcinia > Methanotrichales > Methanotrichaceae > Methanocrinis > Methanocrinis natronophilus. The sequence goes on along the minus strand of JARFPK010000004.1, from coordinate 46,990 downwards.
GCTTGATTTATATTGCAATAGCGCTTCTGGTGCTGGCGCCGACGGCCTTCGGCGCGGTGGGGACGGTTGAACAATCCGGGCAGTCGGGTTATACCGACTTTGCCAGGTCGTACCATATAGAGCCGCCGAGCCTGAGGGGGCCTTATGAGGAGGGGTATTCACCGACGGAGCTGAAGTTCGCAACCCCTGATATGTACAGCTTTCCTCCTGATGAAAAGCTGAGCTTCGTTCAGGCGACCCCACCCCCGTCTGTGCTGGCTGCAGTTCAGGGGGCTTCGCAGACCGGTCCAAGCTCCTGGTACTGGCCTGGATCCGTCGAGTCTCAGAACAGGCTCTACGTCCAGACCCGCGACGGCGTTACGACGGTGGCGGGATGCAGCAGCGGAGGTTATCTTCCCCTCTGGGCGAAGGTCGCCTACACCGGCAACTTCTTCGTCTATGAGTGGTATCCCAACAGGCTCGCGCCGTCGGTGAACTGGTACTTCTGGACCTGGCCCGGCTATCTAAAGGGCTGGTTTAAGGGCGACGAGCCTGGCTGGCACGTCCTCTGTTTCCACAGCGACAAGTCCAGCAACTACGTCTACATCTACGTCTGGCCGGAATCTGGGTCATCCTTTCCTGGGAAGACTGGATTGTATCCAAAGATAGAGGCGCCCCAGACCAGACCAGCTTCATCGTCATTGACCGGTGGGGTCCTAACGGCAGGGTCCGGGATGGCAACGCCGACGCCCCCAGATCCGGTCTCCGAGGGGCTCATGCCGACAGACCTGCGGCTTCCGGCCCCGGATTATTCCGCCTCAGGATATGAGGGGTGGGCGGCTCCTCTACCGACCGGCATAGCATCGGGGAGCGGGATATCCGATTACAGTGGTTACTCCCTGGCGGCCTCAGGTTTCGGAGGCTTCGGCCCCGGGGCCATATCGCCCCCAGGCTTCAGCCCCGGGGTGGATACGGTCTCAGACTTCGGTCTCGTCTACACACCCAAGTCCGTCTCCAAGTACAATGAGTACTACGTCCAGACAAAGCCGGGTAGGCTGACTACTGTGGCCAGCACCAGGCAGAACCAGTGGCTTTCTCTCTGGTCCAAGATCAACCGGCCAGGGATGTACTGGTCCTTCGAGTGGCCCCCATGCCAGGCCGGTTACTACTGCCCCCCGGAGATTAAGAGCTTCGGCTACAAGAAGCCGGGGTGGCATCCGACCTGGTTCAAGAGCAGCACTCCGGGCTGGCACCTCCTGGTCTACCAATGCAACGACTGGTCCAACTACGTCTACATCTACGTCTGGCCTTGAGGCTCTGAACCGCCCGACCTCCCCCCAATTTCGGGGGGAGGGGCGATCTCTTTATATACAGCGAGCTTGGGTCTACACTGAAAGCGATCTGATGTAATTACCCTTACTGGAGGATCTTTATTGGCGAGAAGGTCACAGAGGAAGTCTGACAGCAGGAAGGTCAAGGCTAAGCAGTGGTACAAGGTCGTAGGTCCAGATATGTTCGGAAAGTCTCCCGTGGGGGAGACCCTGGCCAGCGACCCGGCAAAGCTTATGGGAAGGGTCATCGAGACGACCCTGGGAGAGATGACGAACAACTTCTCCAAACAGAACACGAAGCTCAAGTTCAAGGTGGACCAGGTGGCTGGCGACTCGGCCTACACCATGTTCGTCGGCCACGAGCTGACCAGCGATTACATAAGGTCTCTGGTCAAGAGGAGGACGTCGCGGATCGACTCCATCATCGACGTCACCACCAGCGACGGTTATAAGGTCAGGGTCAAGCCGAGCTGCTTCACGGTGAAGAGGGCGAGGAGCACCCAGGTCAAGACGATCAGAAACATAGCCTCGAATATAATTAAGGATAAGGCAGGAGCCCTGGAACTGAACCAGTTCATCCAAGACGTCGTCCAGGGGAAGATATCCCTCGACATATACAAGGATGCGAAAGATATCTACCCCCTCCGGCGCGTTGAGATAAGGAAGACAGAGATCCTCGCAGGTCCCGTGGCCTCATGAAGATCCTCGGGTTCTTCGGCAAGGGCGGAACCGGAAAGACGACCCTGACGGCCCTCATCCTCCGGGAGCTGGCCAGGAGAGGGGATGGTGGTATTCTGGCCGTAGACGCCGATGCCAACGAGTGCCTTGCGAGCCTCCTGGGGTCGGGGGGGACGTCGAATGTCTCCGAAATGCTCCAGAGATATAAACGCCAGAGGGAAGAGAGCCCGGAGCTCACCGGCCTTGACATATTCCAGAACCTCTTCGACTCCCTCCTGATGGAGGGGGAGCAGGAGGGGTACGATATGCTGATCATGGGCCGGGGCGAGGGGTCGGGCTGTTTCTGCGCCATCAACGACCTCCTCCAGGCTGTCTTCGAGAAGACCATAGAGGGCGATAGATACGGCTACCTCCTCATGGACTGTGAGGCCGGGGTGGAGCATATAGCAAGGAAGACCTCGGGGGAGATCCACGATGCCATCATCGTCACCGACGCCAGCAAGGTGAGCCTAGACACCCTCAGGCGGATAAAGGACGTGGCCAGGGAGGTGGGGACGAGGATCGAGCGCTACTACGTCGTCGCCAACAAGACGAGGCCCGATATGCTGGAGAAGGTCGAGAAGACCGCTAAGGACCTCGGCTTCAAGTACCTGGGAGCGATACCCGAAGACCCGAACTTCACCGAGGTCGCCTACCAGGGGAAGACCGTCTTCGACCTCCCCGACGACTCCCCGGCGGTCGTGGCTGCCAAGCAGATCGTCGACCGCCTCCTGGAAGGCTGAACTTAGGATGTGAGGATGATCATGAAGGGGTATCTGATATCGATTCTCATATGCGTTGCGGTATGCTTCTCCTCCGGATGCATGGATCAGGGTAACGAAGATGAAGGCGGTCCATCGGATGGTCCTCTATCCCCCCTCTCCGTCGTCATAACCTCTCCGGCCACCGGCTCTATCCTCTCCGGGGATGATAGGGTCAGCTTCCATGGCGAGGTCCGGGGAGGTGAGCCTCCTTATACGTATCAGTGGTCTTCGTCCCTCGACGGAACCCTATCCGAAGAGAGGTCTTTCTCAAAGCCCCCGTCGGAGATGAGCAAGGGCAGATACGTCGTCACCCTGACGGCCGCTGACGCCGCCGGCACGATGAGCGAGGCGAGCGTCACCGTGACGGTCCTTTAGTGGGAGCTATATGATGGTAGCGGCTGGGGTCTGGTCCCTCGCTCCCCATCCATCTGCATAGGATGATTTGGGGTCTTTCCGAAGGTTCCGTTCGCCGTCTTCGATGATCCCGTTCACCAAATTCGAAGATTCTCCTCCCGATCGATCTTCCAAGATCATAGCCTCGCCTCGGCTAGGGCCCGGCCGCAGGAGCAGCCCCTCTCCTCCGGGATCTTCGATGCCGCGGCGGCTATGATCTCCATCAATAGGCCTGAAGATCTTTCCATCTCGGCTGTGATCTCGGCAGCAGACATCGAATCTTTCCTCATCCCGGCGGCGGGGTTTGTTACGATGCAGATCGAGGCGTAACATAGCTCCAGCTCTCGGGCGAGGACGACCTCGGGGTAGCCGGTCATGCCGACGACGTCTCCAAATCGCCGGAGCATCCGGATCTGAGCGGGGCTCTCCAGGTGGGGCCCCTCGGTGCAGACGTATACCCCGCCGGAGACTAGACCGCTCGCGGCCTTCGCCCCATCGACGAGGACCCGCCTCACCTCGGGGCAGTAGGGAGCCGTCAGATCGACGTGGACCGCCTCCTCCTCGAAGAAGGTCGAGGCCCTTGATTTGGTGAAATCGACGAAGTCGTCGGGGATGACATAGCTTCCGACGGGGTGCCATGACATCGATCCGACGGTGTTGGTGGATATAACCCGGCGAGCGCCCCACGCCTTAGCAGCCCATAGGAGGGCTCTATAGTTGACGCGATGGGGGGGGAGGTGGACTTCCCCGTGGCGTGGGATGAAGAGGAGGCCGTCGCCGGCCACCTCTCCGTCCTTCGCCTCCACCCAGCCGAAAGGGGTATCGATGCCGATCGCCTCCCCCACCATCTCGACCCCCGTACCTCCGATGACCGCGACCTTGCTATCCATATATTCTGGAATTACACCTGAAGCTAAAGGGTTATCCTCGGGCGGTCGATCCCGGGACTGACCACCTCCCGGCCGTAGGTATCCGTTATCATGGCCATACGGCGAAACCTAGATAAGGGGCGTGACCATCTTCCAAGAGAGACGATCGCCCAGCCAGAAAGCTCCCAGATCGATGACGGACCCCGATATCGGGACCTTTTTGAGGAGAATATCAGATGGAATTTACCGCCCAAGAGAAGTACGAATTTAAAAGGCTCCTGGAAGACCTGAGGAGCAAGACCGGAAGGGGCACCGAGCTCATCTCCCTTTACATCCCCCCCGAGAAGCAGATCTCGGACGTCACGGCTCAGCTCCGGGACGAGCACGGTCAGGCCGCAAACATCAAGTCGAAGCTGACCCGGACGAACGTCCAGAGCGCCCTCGAGTCAGTGATGGCGAGACTTCGGCTGATCCCAAAGCCCCCTCCCAACGGCGTCGCCATCTTCGTCGGGGCCGTCGACGTCGGCAGCAACAAAACGGATATGTACAGCATGGTTATGGAGCCTCCAGATCCGATAGTCACTTACCGATACCACTGCGACTCCTCCTTCTTCCTCACCCCTCTCGAGGATATGCTCGCCGACAAGAAGACCTTCGGTCTGATCGTTTTAGACAGGAGGGAGGCGACGATCGGGGTTCTCAGGGGAAAGCAGGTGGATGCGATAAAGCACCTCACCTCCTCGGTCCCCGGAAAGCAGAGGAAGGGGGGGCAGAGCAGCCGGAGGTTTCAGCAGCTGAGGTTGATCGCGATCCATGACTTCTACAAGAGGATAGGAGATAGCGCCACCGAGGCGTTCCTCCAGATAGACCGAAAGGACCTGGAGGGGATCCTCATAGGCGGGCCGTCTCCGACGAAGGAGGAGTTCGTCGACGGCGAGTTCCTCCACCACGAGCTCCAGCAGAAGGTCCTGGAAGCCCTCGACGTCACCTACACCGATGAGTCGGGGCTCTACGAGCTGGTGGACGCCGCCCAGGATAGGCTCCAGGACCTGGAGGTCACCCAGGAGAAGCTCCTCATGAGGAGGTTCATGAAGGAGCTCGTCAGCGAGAAGGGGCTCGCCTCCTACGGAGAGAAGGAGGTCCGGGAGAACCTGATAATGGGGGCGGTGGAGACTCTCCTCCTCTCCGAGGACCTCCGCAAGACGAGGGCCAAGATCAGGTGCCCAAACCCTGGATGCGACTTCTCCGAGGATCTAACACGGTCGCCGAACTCTCCTCCCCCCGAGAACTGTAAGAAGTGCGGCTCCCAGCTCGAGATCGCCGACGAGGAGGATATAATAGCCGACCTCTCGCGGATGGCGGAGGATAGCGGCAGCTCCGTCAAGATCATATCCACCGAGTTTGAGGAGGGGTCCCAGCTCTACCGGGCCTTCGGCGGGATCGCCGCTATCCTGCGGTTCAGGACGAGCAGCGTCTGAGGTGGAGGATGATACAACTCAGAGTCATATCACCCTTGAGACCGACGGAAAGCCCCGAGAAGGTGGCTTCTGCCCTGGAGATCCTCTTTCCCGGGATCGCCCTGGAGGCGACCGAGGAGAGGATCGAAGGGCGAGGCGGGGCGGAGGCGCTATCGACCTTCCACCGCCTCCTGAGGGAGCAGAGGATCCTAGACACCGCCAGGTCTGTATTCCTCGCCGGAAGGGTAGGCGACGCCCTCCAGTTCAGGCTTAACAAGCAGGCAGCAACTGTGGGCAGGATAAGCTTCCCCCCCGGAGAGGAGCCCCTCGGCTCTATCCACGTCGAGATCCGGGGGCCGGAGATCCTCGTCGACTGGCTCGCCCCCCAGACCTTCGATGGGAAGCCTGTGGAGGAGATCGGCCTGGAGGATCATGTTTAGCTTCTCGTCGAGCGCCCTCGTCGATCAGCCCTTCGACTGGGCGTACCAGCTGGAGGAGCTCGGCTACTCCGGCTGGGAGATAGTCAACGAGGGGAGGCAGAGGTTATCGGTCGAGACCCTCCCCCTGGCGAGGGAGATCGTCGAGACGACCGACCTAGTCATCACCGTCCACCTCCCCTACTCCGACCTCAACCTCGCCAGCATGAACCAGCCTATCTGGGAGGAGACGGTCCGGCAGATGAAGGAGTGCATCAGCCTCGCCTCAGATTTCTGCGGCCTGGCCGTCGTCCACCCCGGCTACCTCTCGCCCCTGGGCAAACAGATGCCGGACCGGGCCTGGGAGCAGAACATCCTCGGCCTCTCGACGATATGCGACCACGCCGCCGACTTCGGCATGAGGATAGCCGTCGAGAATATGCTGAATATCGAGTCGATGCTGGGAAGGACCCCCGTCGAGATCAGGGGGATGATCGAGACGGTCGGGAGGGAGAACCTGGGTTTCGTCTTCGACGTAGGCCACGCCAACACCAACGGCAACGTCGAGGGGTTCTTCGCCCTGAGGGATGAGATGATCCACGTCCACATCCACGACAACAAGGGGGCGAGGGACGAGCACCTCCCCGTCAAGGGCGGCAACGTCAACTGGCGAAAGGTGGGAAAGGCCCTGGAGGGGTTCGATGGGAGGCTCGTCACCGAGGCGCGGACCCTAGTCCAGGGGTCCCAGTCCATGAGGAACCTGAAGCCTTTTATGGAGGTGCTGGGATGAAAACCCCCATCGAGGAGCTCGCCGAGGAGATATCCGCCTCCTTCGAAGCGAAGGACCGGGCCCGGGAGGAGGCCCTCGCCCTGACGAGGGTCGTCGTCAGAAGGTCGGGGGCGGCCATCAGGTCGGTCCACCGGGGCGAGATCGATAAGGCCCGGGACCTAATCTGCCAGGCGGGGGAGGCCCTGGCGGAGATCCTGGATCTCCTGAAAGAGCATCCTGACGTTCGCTACTCCGGCCTCGTCGACGGCGCGGAGCAGGAGTACGCCGAGGCGAGGATCGTCTTCTCCATCATCGCCGAGGCGAGGATGCCGGCCCCCGGAGAGGTGGGGGTCGAGATGACGGGCTACGTGGCAGGGCTGGGCGACGCCGTCGGGGAGCTGAGGCGTCATATCCTCGACCTCATCAGGCAGGGGAGGCCCGAGGAGGGGGAGGTCCACCTCGAGGCGATGGAGGAGATATACCACCTCCTGATCTCCTTCGACTACCCCGACGCCGTCACCAAGGGGATGCGGCGGAAGGGGGACGTGGCCCGCTCCCTCCTGGACCGGACCCGAGGCGACCTCACCAACGCCATCGGCCAGAAGAGGCTGGAGGTGCAGCTGCGGGAGATCGAGGAGCGGATATATCGGCCTCCATGAGATCGGGAGGTCAAACCATATATATATATATATATTTTTCAACTTATATTTCAATTAATGACGGAACTATGAGATAGCTCGCCGAGAGCCCCGAGACCCCATGTTCGAGATTCCAGCCTCATCAGAGATCCTCTCCCCCGAAAATTTCTCCCTCCTGGTACTGGCGGCGGTCCTCGCCGCCATCGCCGCCCGGCAGCTCTTCAGGACCCGGATCATGATCTGGCAGATCATGACGGCGGGGGCAGCCGCCGTCCTCGTCTCCGGCTCCATATCCCCGGCCGAGGCCGCGAGAGCGGTTCACATGGATGTGATGCTCTTTCTCTTCGGGATGTTCGTCGTCGGGGTCGCCCTGGAGGAGAGCGGCTACCTCGCGAACCTAGCGGGGCGGATCTTCAGGAGGGCCCGGTCCGTCGACGAGCTCGTCCTGGCGGTCCTCTTCGGGGCCGGCTTTCTCTCGGCGATGCTGATGAACGACACCCTCGCCATAGTCGCAACTCCCCTTCTCCTCTCCTTCGCAAGAAAGTACGAGATATCCCCGAAGCTCCTCCTCCTCTCCCTCGCCTTCGGGGTGACGATCGGGTCGGTCGCCAGCCCCATCGGAAACCCCCAGAACCTCCTCATCGCCCTCGGCGGGGGGATCCCCAACCCCTTCGTCACCTTCTTGCGCTACCTCGCCCTCCCGACGGCGGTAAACCTCCTCATCGCCTTCGGGGTCTTGAGGATCTTTTATAGAGATGAGTTCGGCCCCCGGATCCTCAACCACGCCGACGACCCCGTCAGGGATAAAGACCTCGCCCGCCTCTCGAAGGCATCCCTGGCCATGGTGGTCTTTCTCATCAGCCTCAAGATCGTCTCCGTCTCCCTAGGCTTTCCCTCCCCCATCGGCCTGACGGAGATCGCCCTCTTATCCGCCCTTCCCATCCTCCTCTTAAGCCGCCGCAAGCTTGAGCTGGCGATGAAGGTCGACTGGCGGACCCTCGCCTTCTTCGCATCGATGTTTGTTCTGATGGAGAGCGTCTGGAACGGGGGCTTCTTCCAGGGGGCATTGAACAGCTGGCCCCTCGATCCGACCTCCCTTCCCGTCATCCTCGCGACCTCCACCCTCATCAGCCAGTTCATATCCAACGTCCCCTTCGTCGCCCTATACCTACCCCTCCTCTCCGCCTTCGACGGTTCCGTCCTGGGGATGATGGCCCTAGCCGCCGGGTCGACGATCGCCGGAAACCTGACGATCATCGGGGCCGCCTCCAACGTCATCATCGTCCAGAACGCCGAGAGGAGGGGCGTCGTCGTCACCTTCACCGATTTTATGAAGGTGGGTGCCCCCCTGACGGCCCTTAACCTGCTGGTCTACTGGATCTATCTCGCTTCGATCTGAGGGAGGGCTCAGCGGACCCCCCCCCCCGGTCTGCGGCCCCCAAACCCGATACGTATTTAGGGGCAGAGAGACGACCTCTGCCAGGCCGGGGGTCGACCTTCGGCAGAATGGATGATAGAATTCGAATGATGATGCCGAAGGGACCGATCAAAAACGCCCGACTTCCTAAACCTCAAGAGTTGATCCCGGATGATCCTCAGGTCATGCATAAAAAAGTACAAGACCGACACTCATCGGGCCTTCTCCCCGGAGGAGACCCTCGAAAGGATAGCGCCCAAGATGGAGCTGGCGGGAATAACAAGGGTGGCTGACATCACCGACCTCGACCGGATAGGTATCCCCGTCTTCTCCAGCATCAGGCCCGGGGCGGAGAAGGGGGCGATCTCCGTCTACAACGGCAAGGGGGCGACTCCGGCCGAGGCGAGGGTCTCGGCGATGATGGAGGGTATAGAGCGGTACTCCGCCGAGGTCCACGACAGGAGGCTTCGGGTCGAGACCTTCTCGAAGCTGATGGCGGAGACGGCTGCCATCGACCCGAGGTCTCTTGTCATCCCCCAGGAGTCAGACCCGCAGATGGCGATACCGTGGGTCACCGGCTACGACCTGATGAGGGATGAAGAGGTGATGGTCCCGGCGAGCGGAGTCTTCCACCCCCTCCCGAAGGAGTACCCCCAGCTCTTCAGGACGAACACCAACGGCCTCGCCTCCGGGAACGTCCTGGAGGAGGCGGTCTTCCACGGCCTCTCCGAGGTGATCGAGAGGGACGCCTGGTCTCTGGTCGAGGCGGTGAAGGATACCGGCCCCCTGGTCAGGGAGGTCGAAGACGGCCTGGCGGCGGAGCTTTTGGAGAAGTTCGCCCGAGCCGAGGTGGAGGTGAGGATCAAGGACATCACCAGCGACGTCGACGTACCGACCATCGCGGCCGCCTCCGACGACCTGAGGCTGAAGGACCCCGCCCTCCTCACCATCGGTATGGGGACTCACACCTCCGCGGAGGTCGCCGTTCTGCGGGCCCTGACGGAGGTCGCCCAGTCGAGGCTGACCCAGATCCACGGGGCGAGGGAGGATACGAAGACGGCGGACTTCAGAAGAGAGATCGGCTACGAGAGGACGAAGAGGCTGAACAGACACTGGTTCGTCGACTCCGGAACAAAACCCTTCTCCGATATCAGATCCCAGGATAGCGAGGACTTCCTCGACGATATCCGCCTGATGCTCAAACGGCTCAGAGGGGCGGGGATAGACCGGGCGATCGTCGTCGACCTCACCCGAGAGGAGATCGGAGTCCCCGTGGTGAGGGTGATCGTCCCGGGGCTTGAGATGAGCGCCGTCGACCCGGACCGCCGGGGTCGCAGGTGGAGAGATGAGGTCAAGAGACATCGTCGTCTTTCTCGGGCCTAGCCTCGATAGGGCCGGTGCCGAGGCGATCGTCTCCGCCGACTACAGGCCCCCCGCTCGGAGGGGGGACGTCTTCAGGGCGGCAGAGGAGGGGGCCCGGATCATCGGTATCATCGACGGGGTCTTCTTCCAGGAGAGCGCCGTAGGCCACAAGGAGGTCCTAGCCGTCCTGGAGATGGGGGTTACTGTAGTCGGCGCCTCCAGCATGGGGGCTCTGCGGGCCGCCGAGCTCCTCCCCTTCGGGATGGAGGGGGTGGGGGAGATCTTCCGCCTCTACCGGGACGGGGTCCTCATCTCCGACGACGAGGTCGCCCTCATCTTCGATCCGGTCAGCTACCGGCCCCTCTCTGAGCCCCTGGTCAACATCAGGGATAACCTCAGAGCGGCCACGAAAGGTGGATACATCGACGAAGTCTCCGGCGGGAAGATCCTCGAGGCGGCAAAGTCCCTCTACTTCCCAAAGAGGAGCTACAACCTGGTCCTGGAGGTGGCGGAGGGGCTCGACGAGGAGGATAAAGAAGGGTTCAGGAGGTATCTTGCTTCTGAGCGGAGAGATCTCAAGAGGGAGGACGCCGTCCTGGCTCTTAAGCGGATAAAAGAGATAGCAGGAGAGATATGTTAATAAGACTGAAGCCCTTCGGACGGTTTCGAGCTCCCCTGGGGGAGGAGATGGACGTCGACCTTCCTGCCGGCTCCTCCGTCTCCGACCTTCTCGTAAGGCTCTCCTCCCTCTCCTCCGACCTCCACGCCCAGATCTACGACGCCGGGGGCGAGGTGAGAGAAGACGTCCACGTCATGGTCAACGGGAGGCACTTCCTCTCCCTTGGAGGGACAAGTACCCCCCTGGAAGAGGGGGACGAGGTCGCCCTATTCCCGGCTGTCGTCGGAGGTTAGATCTCGTAGATTGGGGAGAAGATATCAGTCCAATAGAGTCCGGGTCCGGGGTTGACGGATGGACGATCGGGGAGATGGCGGAAGGTACGATAGACAGATCAGGCTCATCGGTCCTGAGGGGCAGAGGTCATAAAATGCCTGGTCGGAAGGGGAGGGCTTTTGGAGGGGGGGCTCCTCATCTGGGACGGTTCCAGGGGGAGGAGCGACGAGATCCCCATAAGAAGAGATCCTCCCTGCCAGGACTGCGGCCAGAGAAGAGAGATTTAAGTATCCCGGCGGCTGAGGGGATGAACATGGAACGTTCTGGTGAAGAGGGGCGGGGGACGAGGTCCGGGAGAAAGGTCCTCATCCTCCTCGGCTGCCCCGAGGTTCCGGTCCAGACAAGCATCGCCCTATACCTCTCCTTCAGGCTGAGGAGGAGAGGGGACGATGTGGTGGTCGCAGGAACCGGCGCCGCCCTCCAGCTCGCAAAGCTCGCCGATCCTGAGGGCCACTATCTGGGCGGGACGATGAACATCGACCGGTGTATCGCATCCATCTCCGAGGGAGAGAGGGACTTCGACCTCTGCTTCGCCTTCGCCCACAGCGACGCAGGGGTCACCTACGCCGGGACGGTCAGCTACATCTCAGATGCAGAGCTCTATCTCCTATTATTCGGGAGGGGTGCCGAGGATCTGGCAGAGACGGTGGAGTTCGACTGCAGAAAGCTGGTGGCGAAGGCGGTCCACAACCCTGTCCCTCTGAAGAAGCTGATTGATGAGGTGATCGATTGAGCTGCATCGATGAGATGAAGTACGAAATCCTCCTATCCCAGTGCTCTTTCAAAGAGGCGAGAGAGTACATAAAAAAGAACTTCAAGGATGTCGTCGAGGTCCCCCCCGGCTACAGGATCTTCGATACCTTCCTCATAGGGGTCCCGCCGCTTTTCGTAGGCATCGAGGGGGAGGATGTGATAATCCCCTATACCAAACCCTGTTATGGGACCTACGTCATGAGGATAGAAGGAGGGGATGAGATCGAGAAGTTGAGGGCGAAGAGATGAAGGTGAGGGTGAAGATCATCATATACCGGAGGGGAAAAGACCGGTCGAACCCGATGGGCGCGGTCCTCGAGGACGGGGACGAAGTGGCGCTTCTCCCGCCTTTCTCGGGAGGATGAAACGGGGGCTTCTACCTTTGATCGATATAATAGATGGGGATTTCTCCATCGAGGAGGTGGTGGCAGGAGCCAAGCGGCCTGATGCCGGAGCCCTGGTGGTCTTCCTGGGGACCGTCAGAGACGACGGGATCGTCGGGATGGAGGTGGAAGCCTACCGAGAGGTGGCCCTCCCCGAGCTGGAGGGGATCCGGGATGAGGCGATGGAGCGGTTCCATCTCAAGTCCGTCGAGGTGATCCATAAGGTGGGGACCCTCTCAGTAGGAGACGACATCGTCGTGATAGCATGTGCCGCGGCCCAGAGGCAAGAGGCGTTCCAGGGGTGCCTCCATATCCTGGAGGAGATTAAGGATCGAGCGCCTATATGGAAGAAGGAGATCAACCCCTCTGGCCACCGCTGGATCTGATCCGTTCCGCGGACCATCAAGGTTCATACTATGGGAACCAGCCTGATGTTTCTCTTCTCATCCCATACCATATAGAAGGGCTCGGTCCGGGGGACGAGGCCGTAGATGCAGATCCCTCCGTACAACTCCTTGATGACGAAATAGGTGTCGGCTATGTGGGAAGTCATCCTGATGCTCTTCTGGCCGGACTTCACCACCACCACGTTGACGTCGCTAGTCTCCTTCCACTTCTGGAACATCCGGCTGCTGGCGTTGAGCATCCTCTCGTAGCCGAAGGCGAACTCCATGGAGTCGAGTCCCATGACGTTCAATATCGGCCTTCCGGTCCTCTCCCTCAACTGGTCCCAGTTCTTGAAGAGCATCTCGTACCAGTGGTCCCGATCGCTCGCCGGCTCCAGGACCATCACGTTGGACGGGACGAAGACATCTTTTGGAGTGAGCTGGTAGCCGATGGACGGAACGATGTGGACCGCCCTCCCGTTCTTGATGGAGTTGGAGGCGAGGGCTGTCAGGATCTGATAATACCTTTTGCCGACGCCCTGATCGATCTCCAGGACGTTGCAGGAACCGAGCTTCAGCCCCCCGGTGATCCTATCGAAGTCGGCGATGCCGGTGGAGATGGAGTCGTCGCCGGGGTCGGATATCCGCTCGCCGTCGCTGACTATGCTGATCCTGGGGCTTATATTCTCTGTGGATGGCTCGAAGTAGCGGAACCTTCCCTCGTGGAGGGTGCAGGTGTAGATCTTCTGCTTTATCTCCACAGACCTCAGCTTCTCCAGCTCAATCTCCCGGGAGTACCTGGTCATCATCCTTTCGTGGCTCCCCTCGCCGGTGGTTTGGCCCGCCATCCTGCTGTTCTTGAGGGTTACGACGCCGTCGACGATGTAGTCTAAGGGCAAGAGATCTGCCGTCTCGCTGACGAATATCAGATGTATCCCCATATCCCGGGAGAACTCGCATATGTTCTGCTCGAGGCTGTGCTGTCCGTCCCCGAGGATGTGGGCGGTGTAGTTTATAACGGCGTCCCAGCTATCGATGACGATCATGGGGTCGTCCATATCCTCGGCCTGGTCGAGGAACGTCTTGAAGAAGTCGAGGACGGCTTCGTAGCTTGATCCCTCCTGGCCGACGTTTCTGAGGCTCTCGAGGAGCAACTTCTGGGTGGCGTTGACTACGTTCTTCTTTGGGATTATCTCTTCGATCCATGAGAAGATGGAGTAGATCCGCAGGGGGTTTACCCTGGTGGAGATGTACATCCCGTTCGTCCTACGGCAGACGGAGTTCATGATCTCCAGGGCTAGCGTCGTCTTCCCGGTCCCCGGCATCCCCTTGATGAGGAGCGATTGCCCCTCTTCGACCTGAAAGAACTTATGGATCTCCGACGGTATCCGCATATCCTGCATCCGTGATCTCCAGGGTCAGCTGTTAACACGTATCATATATAAGTCTAATTTTCGATGGTTAAGATCCCGCACCGCCGGGACCTCCAGGCCTAACGGGCTTATTGCGAGGCCCTCTTCAAAAGGTTCATCAAAGTCTCCACCTTCTCAGGCTTCACCCTGAAGGACATGGAGATGGTGACGTCGTCAGAAAGCTCCTCAAGATGAGCCACTATCGACAGATTTAGAGGGGTAGAACCGGGATCTCCGCTCATATTCTCGTCTTCCTCGCCCTCTGCGCAAGACGCGAGACCTTCCTCTGAAATGGCCCCATCCCCGATCTCGGCCGCCCTCCAGAGCTTGGAGGGGCCGACCTCCACAAATCGGCATTTCCCTTCCGATTTTAGGACTGAAAGGTACTTGATGGCGGTGGTCTTGCTGACCCCGGCCTGCTTTGCCACGTCGACGGTGGTGAGGCCGACCTCAGAATCCCTTATCGCCTTGAGGATCCTATCCTCGTAAGATGCCATTTTCCGGTTCACTCCGTCTTCTCCGGCCATTTAAGGATCGTCGCCTTCTCATAGGCCAAATGCCCCTTGATGCGCCCCTTGATCGTCCTTGATAGACTTTCCCAATTAATCTCCACCTCCGCCTTATTGGTATATAAGGTTCTGGTTGATAGGATCCTCCTTAGCCAGGCCGGGATCAGGGCGGTCTAAAGGTTTTAAACCATCGTCTCCATATAGGGGTTGATGACCCGGGAAGATTCCGCCATCTCAGACGATGGAGCCGGTGAGGGAGCGCCGGTCCCGCGCCGCTATCCCGGCGGCTGGCCCCCCCTGAGGGGAGATTACTGCCTCGGCAACCCAGGAGCCAGGATCGCGGTGGTGACTCTGGCAAGCCATATCGCCGTGGAGGGTTCGGCGATCTGGGGCCCCTGTAAGACGGAGAATCTGGGGGTGGAGAAGGTCGTGGCCAACATCATCTCCAACTCCGACATCCGGTTCCTCCTCATCTGCGGCGATGAGTCGAAGGGGCACCTTCCCGGCGACTCCATCATCGCCCTCCACAAAAACGGTATCGACGCAGACGGGAGGATCATAGGCTCCAGGGGGGCGATCCCCTTCATCGAGAACCTACCGAAAGAGGCGATCGAGAGGTTCCAGAGGCAGGTGACGTTGATCGACCGGATCGGCCTCGTCGACGAGGGAGAGATCCAGGAGGTCGTGGGGAAATACCGCCACCTTTCGGAGCCCTTCCCGGAGCCTCCGATGGAGGTGATCAAAAAGAGGGGGATGCGGCCGAGGGAGGGGGCGTCGTCTGGGGACGCCTCCTTCGGCGGTGGGGTCTTCCTCGACGCCTCTTGCTGGCTTGTGGCGGAGGCGATAGATGGTCCGGCTCTACCCTGAAGGATGGAACGATCCGGCTATGAAGGGGGCTTTTATAATATGGAGCCAGATCCAGGCTGTTTGAAGCTGAAGGCCGATGGATCGATCAGGCCGATGGATCGATCTGTCTGATAGACCGAAAGGGTCGATTTAACGATCGGGGCGATGGACTATCGAAAGGCAGGTCTCCGGAGGTGGGAGATCTCATCCCCAGAGGAGGATATAAGATGGCAGAGAAGAGGTTTGAAGATGGCATCTTCCTGATGCATACGGACAGGTTCGAAGAGGCGGTGGAGTTCTTCAAGGGCTTCGTCGATATAGACCCCTCCGACGTCGAGGCTTGGTACAAGCTGGCGGTGGCGTACCTGGGGGCGGGGAGGCTCGACGAGGGGCAGGCCTCCGCCGAGAGGGCCGTCGATCTCCGTGCCGACGACCCCGAGCTCCTCGACCTCCTCGGCGGGATATCCTCCCTCAAGAACGACGACGAGGGGGCGCTGGAGTTCTTCGATAAAGCGATCGAGGCGAAGCCCGACCATGTCCGGGGCTGGATATCGAAGGTGATGACCCTGCGAAACCTCGACCGGATCGATGAGGCGATTGTCGCGTACCGCCAGGGTATTGAAAAGGCCCCGGCCCTCCGGGACCCCGAGGAGTGGAACGACCTGGCAGGGGCGATCTACGATCGGGGGGACTACGAGGCGACGATAGATTTCCTCGACTTCCTCCTGGAGCTCGAGCCGGAGGAGGCGAGCTACAAGTTCAACAAGCTCGGACCCCTCTCCAAGCTGAAGAGGTACGAAGCCGTAGTCGAGCTGGCCGAGGAGCTCGTCGAGGAGATGCCGGAGTTCATCCCCGGCTGGATGGTGAGGGGGATAGCCCTGATAGGCCTGGAGAGGTATGAGGAGGCGGTCGAGTCCTTCGACAGGGCGATCCTCCTCGACCCCACAGGCAATGAGGCCCGGGAGATGAAGAAGAGGACCCTCGAGTACCTGGATGAGGTGAAGAAGGGGTGAAGGGATCGAGGGTGATCCTTCCTCCTTCTCTGGCTTGATCCCTAATAATCCAGATGCAGTGTGTTTCGATGATGAAATCGACCCACCACCCGGATGCCTCCCCGGAGCCCCACTTCGCCATCGCCTCCGACTTCGAGCCGAAGGGCTCCCAGCCCGAAGCGATACAAAAGCTCGTATCGGGGCTCGCCTCTGGCCACCGCCTCCAGACCCTCCTCGGGGTCACCGGCTCGGGGAAGACCTACACCGTAGCCAAGGTCATCGACGCCGTCAAGAAGCCGACCCTGGTCATCGCCCACAACAAGACCCTGGCGGCCCAGCTATATAACGAGTTCCGGGAGTTCTTCCCCGAGAACCGGGTCGAGTACTTCGTCTCCTACTACGACTACTACCAGCCTGAGTCCTACATCCCGGCCAAAGACCAGTATATCGAAAAAGACTCCTCCATCAACCCCAAGATCGAGCAGATGCGCCTCGCTGCGACCGCCTCCCTGATGTCGCGTAGCGACGTCATCGTCGTCGCCTCCGTCTCCTGCATCTACGGCCTGGGAAACCCCGAAAACTTTATGAAGATGGGCTTTGAGCTGAAGGTCGGCGACCGAATATCCCGCCGGGAGATCCTGGAGAGGCTCGTCGCGATCCAGTACGAGAGAAACGACTTCGAGCTTCTTCCCGGGAGGTTTCGGGCCAAGGGAGAGACGATCGACCTCGTCCCCGGCTACTTCGACGAGATCGTCCGGATTGAACTATTCGGCGACGAGGTGGAGAGGATATCGGAGATCGACAGGCGGACCGGCGCCCGTCGGGAGGATATGAGGTACTTCTACGTCTACCCTGCAAGACACTACGTCATACCTGAGGAGGAGCAGAAGGGCGCCATCGGGTCGATCCTGGAGGAGCTGGAAGAAAGGCTGGAAGAGCTTGATATTCTGGAGGCCCACCGCCTCCGTCAGAGGACCCTCTACGACATAGAGATGATCGAAGAGACGGGAAGCTGCAAGGGGATCGAGAACTACTCCCGCCACTTCGACGGCAGGAAGGCCGGCGAGCCCCCCTACTGCCTCCTCGACTACTTCCCCGACGACTTCCTCCTGGTCATCGACGAGAGCCACCAGACGATCCCCCAGCTCCGGGCGATGTATCGGGGAGACAGGTCCAGAAAGAAGAGCCTCGTCGACTACGGCTTTAGGCTTCCGAGCGCCTACGACAACCGCCCCCTCCAATTCGAGGAGTTCGAGCGGTTCATGAAGAGGGCGATATTCGTCTCGGCTACCCCCGGCCCCTACGAGCTCGAGCGTTCCAGCCAGATAGTCGAGCAGATCATCCGGCCGACGGGCCTCCTCGACCCCGTCGTGACGGTCCGGCCTGCCGAGGGGCAGGTCCGGGATGTGATGCTCGAGATCGAGAAGGTCGTCGAGATCGGGGATCGTGCCCTGGTGACGACCCTGACCAAGAAGCTCGCCGAAGAGCTGACCGACTACCTCGCAAAGAACGGGATCCGGGCCCGCTACCTCCACTCCGAGATCGAGACGATCGAGAGGACCGAGATCATCCGGGAACTGCGCCTCGGAAAGTTCGACGTTCTGGTGGGGATAAACCTCCTCCGGGAGGGGCTCGACATCCCCGAGGTGGGGTTCATCGGGATCCTGGACGCCGACAAGGAGGGGTTCCTCCGGGACGAGAGAAGCCTCATCCAGACGATCGGCCGGGCCTCGCGGAACGCCAACTCCCGGGTCGTCCTCTACGCTGACCGAATGACCGACTCGGTCCGGGGGGCGGTAAAGAAGACGGAGGAGAGGCGGGCCCTCCAGATGAGCTACAACGCCGACCACGGGATAGTCCCAAGGACGATCAAAAAGCCTATCCGGGAGAAGGAGATCGAGATCACCGAGACGAGGCATATACCGAAGTCGGATATCCCGAACGTCATCATAGAGATGGAGGCGGAGATGAGGGCGGCGGCTGACGCTCTCGACTTCGAGAGGGCTATCATGCTTCGGGAGACGATAAAGAAGCTGGAGAAGGATATGAAGGATAGAGAAGAGGAGATGAAAGTGGCTTGAGGGGAGGACTGCCGTCGTCGATTCCCCCCAAATTTTACCCTATTAACGCCGACTACTTCAGCTCGTACAGGATCTTCATCGCCTTGGTGAAGGGGGGCATCCCAGACGTCAGAAGAACGACCCTCAGGACGTCGACGATCTCGTCGTTTGTGACGTTGAACTCCTTTCTCGCGCTCATCATCTGCTTCTTCGTCGCCCTCTCGTCGGCGGACGCTGCGGCGATCCCCAGGGCGATCAGCTTCTGGGTCCGGTAGTCGATGACCTTTCCGGTATACGTCGCCTCGTTGAGGCCGACGATCGCCTCGTAGAGGTCGGGGTAATCCTTCTTGACGCCGGCCATCCCTTCGCCGAAGAATACTTCTTCTTTCATTTTTAATCCTCCAGCTTAATGAGGGCTCTCTTATATTTTATAGCTTTCTCCACCGGACTTATGGTCTGAAAAGAGATAGAAGGAGAGAGGGAAAGAGACGGAAGGAGCGGATGGAAGAGAATAGTTGGAGTGAGGCCCAAGGACCCTTTTGCCCTCCGGCTCAAAGCTGCCCTTACGTTCCTCGTATGTCGAATTCAGGAGAAGGTCTGATCCGGGGACTTACGAAGCGGGCAACGGCCAGGCGGTATCCTGCAAATCTATTTTTAACCCCCGGAGGAGATCTCCCAGACATAACATAACATGTAATCATTACTTCCTCAAACCCCCCGCCTTCCAGCGACCCGATACCGCCTTCACCGGAGGCCGGTGCCCTCTAACCTTCTCCGGGTTCATCTCCAGGACCATGTAGGAGAGATCTCCGACCCGGGCGGCCCTCGCCAAAGTTCTTCCTACGAAGCCGTAGCCGACGATGACGAGGTGATTCTCCCTCTTCTCCGGGATGGCGGCGAAGGGAAGGCCGGCCTTCAGCCTCTCCGGGTGGGGGATCGTCTCACCGATCCGCTCTCGGCTCGCCCTGGTCTATCACCCAATCCTAGGTAGCACAACCATTCCTCAAAATTTGACCCGAAGGAGGCTCCAGACAGCAGCCATTGAGTTCGAAAGCATCGGATTCGTATATGATGCCTCTAGTCTCCCAGCGACCGACGGTGGAGGTCACCTTCTTTCCTTCCCGGCTGATATAATCTCCCGGAGCCATTAATTCGCTTATCCACCCATCGATAGCGTAGGGAACGCACGATGGTCCTATCCAGGAGTAGGGGTTTCGTTCATCCATCAGCTCAGGCTTATTAGTCTCAAGAATTAAGTATAGTTCAGCTTCGTGGCCGACGAGGATGGGGGGTATCTTGCCGAACCAGGATCCAGCAGTCGTAGCTGCTCTTCCAGGGCTCAGGGCTCGGAGTTGGATGTAACCGTCGTAGAGATGGCGACTTCCCTCGTTTTTCAGAGTTATCTTGAGATAGAGCATGTCCCCTCCTTTGATATGGCGATAGAGCGGTTCGACGGAGATCGCCTTTATTATCGGCACTTCCTTGGCATCGGCTGCTCCACCTTCTAAAGTAGCCGGATCTAATGCCTCTCTTCCCAGGACGATGGCATTTTCATAATTCGAGCCGATATCAGATCGATCATTCTCTGATACCTCATGGTCATCAGATTCCTCGGATGAAACACTGGATGGGGTTCCGATAAGCCCCACCGCGTCGATCTCGTTCCAGCCAGGTACCCTCGTCGTATCCAGCAGGATTCGGATCCTGTTGGTGGGGAATGCGGGTCTGATTTCGATCGATGATATCCTGGCCTCCTTCGCCGGCTCCATCGTCCCTTCCCATACAAGGTGCCTATCGCCGGTATCATCGTATATCTCCAAGCCTGAGACAGCCCCTGGGTTGAAAGTCTCGTAAATATCGACCCGATTTATCAAGACCGATACCTCATATTCGAGGTCGAGCCACTCGACCCCTGCATCCTCTTCCAGCGGAGCCCAGGCGGTCTCAATATCTCCGTGGTCGGGATAAGTGTCAGGCTCGCCCGTTGCCTGAAGGGCAGACCAGGCATCGGACGAATATTCGCTGCTCGCTGTAGCGTGAGCCGCCCAGTAGATGAAGGATCCATCCTGGGGCGACGTCACTCCAACCGATACTATATTGCTTCGTGCTATGTCGTTATATCCGCCGCCACCGCCCCAGTTCTTGAACATCCTGAACTCATAATCTCCAGCCTCCATCGGAGCAGTGAAGGTCAAAGTCCCGCTCTCCTCGCCCCTGAGATAGTACCATCCACCGTATCGTTCATTTGCGGCGCCAGTCCTGTAAATGGCGATCCAATCGGTATCGAACCCCGGTGCGCCAGAGTAGTTGACGGTTATCTCATCTCCGAGGTTTACCGCAGATGGCGAAGCTGAGATGGTCGATTGGTCTGCAGTGGCGATGCAGGTAACGCCAAGTAGGAATACTACCATGGCAATCGTGGTCAGAATAGGTCTCAGTTTCATTTCGTCTCCCTCTTGGCTATCAATCCCGTCTACAGCCATGAAAATGCTTCGGTATTATCGATATTGCAGGTTCCAAATACAAAGATCACGGCGCTTTTGGGACTATAAATTCCCGAATTCACAAAATGTCCACAATTTCATTATAAATAACATATATAATAATAGGGAAAATGTACTTTTCTTAGAATCTGAATCGCCTAAATATCCGCAATTTCCCTGTTGAAAATAGCACGAAACACAGATAATCGGCTTTTATGGTCCGAATAGCAAGCGTAATGTTTATGTATTGCAGAAAATGCATTTTTATTTATTATGGACGAGGATTCAATGCCGTTTGGAGAAGGAGAAGACATCTTCTATCAGTACACCATGCCTTCTCCTCCGGCACCGGAGGAGGTAGATCCTGCCAACGTCACCGTCGACTTACCGGAGGAGACGTTCCGAGATATCCCTTCCCACCTCGTCGGATACGAAGCCCAGCCGATTTTCGAGTCGATTATCGACCATCTGGCCATCACCTTCGGCATCGACATCATATCGATCGGATCGACGATCTTGAAGATGATCCTGATCCTGATAGCAACTTATATCGCGGCCAAGATGGTGACCCGAGCCTTCAAATTCAAGATCCCTGAGATGGTGGGAGGCAAGAAGACTGGGGTCGATTCCGAGACGGAGTTGACCTTCAGGCTCCTCATCAGCAGGCTCCTCGTCGCCACGGTATACTTAATCGGGTTCATTATCTTCTTATCCCAGATACCGGGGCTCAGCAACGTCGCCGTGACCCTCCTCGCCGGAGCCGGGGTCGCAGCCATAGCCATAGGGTTCGCCGCCCAGGACTCCCTCTCGAACGTAATTTCAGGGATATTCCTCGCCCTCTTCCACCCCTTCCGCGTCGGCGACAAGATAGACTTCAAAGGAGAGTATGGCTACATCGAGGATCTGACCTTGAGACATACCACTATCCAGACCTGGGACGGGAGGAGGATCTTCGTCCCCAACAGCATCATCAGCAACCAGGAGATAGTCAACTGGACGATCATCGACCCTATCATTCTCTGGGCCGTCGAAGTCAGGATCGCTTACGACGCCGACATCGACAAAGCCCGGGAGATCATGTTGGAGGCGGCCATGAGGCACCCCCTCGTCCTGAAGGACCGGGAGATAGTCGTCAGGATGACGGGACTGACGGAGTTGGGAGTAAATCTCTGGCTTCTATTCGAGATACCGAGCAGGGCAGTAGCCTTCGCCACCCATTGTGAGATCCGAGAGGCGATAAAGAAGGGGTTCGACAAGGAAGGGATCGAGATACCCTACCCGTACAGGAACATTATATTCCGCGGACCGGAGGAGTCAGATATCTGCCCCTCCTGTGGAGTTAACAAAGAAGGGGAGAGCCCCGGGAACCTCTCGTGACTCCCCCGTCCTCAGGACGATCTCATGAACGGTAAAGCTATTTTTCAGAGTAGATCCAGGCCGCCAGGGACTGGATAGATGGGAGGTTCTCCGATGAGGTCGCCTTCGAGGTCTCAAAACAGGTCACCTTCACCCTCGATCTCGACGATGAGATAGATATCGGAGCCATAGGAGCGGGAGCCATAGGAGCGGGAGCGAATATCATCGAGAGCGCCACACTCAGTCTGTGAGACCCGGCACCGGTCAACGAGGAGGCGCTGGTGAAGCCCGATCTCGATCCCTATCAAGGTCCTGACCAGAAAGGTGACGGCTACCTGGAGGCCCCTACCACCAGGGCGCAGCTCTTGATCTGCATCAGCTTCTCGAAGGAGAACTAGATCCCAATGGCGAAGTGGAGGAGGAAGACCCCGATCTCGGCGAGGACCTCGACCTGCTCCGCCTCATGGATCAGCTGCAGGCCGTAGGGCCCGGCCAGAATCCCCGTAGCGAGAAAGCCGACGATGACAGGGACCCGCAGGCGGTGGCCGACGAAGATGGCGACGATGGATATCAGGAAGATGACGATGATGTCGTTTGGGAGCTTTATGGCCACAGGTCATCTCTCTTCTGAATCCTGGTCGAGGACCGCCCCATCCCGGAGGAGTTCATGGATCTCTGACCCCTGCCTCCGCCATATCTTAGAAACCTGGGATGGGAGATCTCCTCAGGCCTGCGGCCCGTCTTTTCGAGATAATCGGATATCTCATCCTCGGATGACGCCTCGCCGCCGTTCGACGAGAAGGATATCATCGCCATAGACGACGAAAGAAAGATCATACTAACGCCGCCACCGGAGGTGACGCCAGAAGCCTGGATGAATCGATAAAAGCGGAGGAGGTCGGACCGCCGGAGCGGACCGCCACTTTCATCCAGGCTATACGCAGCCGTCGAGGAGCCTCTTTCTGCCGCCCCGCTTCTCGCCGGGCTTTATGGGGTCAACCTTTGCGATCTCTTCCTCTTCCTTCTTCTCCTTCTTCTTCTCTTCCGCCATTTGAATCACTCCTGCCATTAATTCGGCTGAACTCATTTATTAAACTTTCCGGTACCGTCTCCCCATCAATTCGATTTTGGCGGTATGACGGTGATGATACGGGCCATGATAAAGGAAGGAGGACCATGAAGGAAGGCCCTGGAAAGAGTGGGCTGGAAGCCCCTGGCGACGGGTGCGGGTGGGAAGGCTCCTTTCGATATATGGGAGCCTGATAGGAGCCTAGCGGCTCATCTCCTGAGGATCATCTCCCGAGAAGATCCTTTACTACACAGGTCGGGTCCTCTCCCAGGACGTCACCACAGTAGAACCTCGCCTTCTGCCGGCATCCGCCGCAGACGTCGAGGTACTCGCAGTCGGCGCAGGCTCCCTTGAGGTGAGACCTGATATCCCTCAGCTCCAGAAGCTCCGGGGTTGGGCCGTCGATCCAGATATCCCGGAAGGCCCTCTCCCGGACGTTCCCGACGACGACCTCGGGCATGAAGTGGCAGGGATGGACGTCACCACGATGGTTGATATTTGCGACCTTCACCCCGGCGGTGCACCCCCCTGAGCTTTTGAGAAGCTTTCTTGCCTGCTCCCGCCTCTCCGGATCGTCTTTCAGCATCTCCAGCAGGTACGCCCCGTCCATGGGGGAGTCGGTGGAGAGGATCTCGATCTCCCGGTCCTTCAGCTCGACGGCAGCCTCCGCCAGGAACCTGATCACCGACCTCCTCTCCTCGGCGGTGACGTCCCGGTCCGAGATCCCCGCCCCCCTCCCCACGGGGACGAGGTGGTAGAGGCAGAACCGAGGGATATCCATCTCCAGGGCGAGCTCCAGGAGGGCGGGGACCTCGTGCCAGTTATCCCGGGTGAGGGTCACCCTCAGGCCGGTCTTGAGGCCGGCGTCCCGGGCGTTGACAAGCCCCGCCAGGGCCCTCTCGTGGGCGCCCTCTACACCTCTGAAGCTGTCGTGGACCTCCCGCCTGCAGGAGTCGAGGCTGACCCCGACGTACCTGATCTTCGCCTCCGCCAGGAGCCTTGCCACCTCCGGGGTTATGAGGGTCCCGTTCGTCGATATCACCGTCCTCAGGCCCACCTCTCTGGCGTGGAAGGCGTAGGCGTAGAAGTTGGGGCTTAAGAGCGGCTCGCCCCCGGTGAGGATCAGGATAGGGATTTTAAGGTCGGCCAGGTCGTCGATGAGCCTTATCCCCTCCTCCAGGGTGAGCTCCTCGGCTGCCGCGGCCGTCGCGTCTATGTAGCAGTGGTCACAATTGAGGTTACAGTGACGGGTGATATTCCACATCACCACCGGCTTCTTCTCCCCCGAGAACCTTATCATGTCGGCAGATATCGGCTCTCCCACCTCTTCTGCCGCCCTGATGGCGTCCCAGACCGTCCCTTGGTCGGCGAGGGCCTTCGAGAATATTATCATCTTCTCCTCCTGATCTCTTCCAGC
The DNA here is from genome assembly GCA_029167045.1 of Candidatus Methanocrinis natronophilus. GTDB lineage: Archaea > Halobacteriota > Methanosarcinia > Methanotrichales > Methanotrichaceae > Methanocrinis > Methanocrinis natronophilus. The sequence goes on along the minus strand of JARFPK010000004.1, from coordinate 22,260 downwards.
ATCCCTTCGAAGGTGAACCTCTCGGGGACGCGGTCGACCCGGACCCCCAGCCGCTCCAGCTCCGCTTTGGTGGGGGGGCCGATGGCGGCGACCGTCGTTCCTGCGAGCTTATCCCGGAGGCCTTCCTCGCATCCCAGCTCTCTTGCCCTCGCCAGGAGGTTCTTGGCCGTCGAGCCGCTGGTAAAGGCGTAGATCTCGGGAGTCCCCCGCCGGATCAGCCAGTCCAGCCTCGGGTCTTCGGAGGGGGAGATGTCGTAGAGGTGGACCTCGTCGACCTCGACCGCCGCCTCCTTCAGGATCTCCACCAGCTCTGGGCTTCCTCTGGCGCTCCTGAGGAGGAGGACTCTCTTGAACTTCGGCGCCAGGGCGAGGGCGAGCCCCCGAGAGCTGTAGCTCTCGGGGACGACGGCGACGGATAAGCCCCTCTCCACCAGCGCCTCCTCCGTCCTGGGGCCGATGGTGGCCAGGACCGACTCCTTCAGAAGATCGGCGACTCCGGGGTCCCGGAGGGCGATCTCGGCGCCGGTGGCGCTGGTGAAGACGACGCATTCGGCCCTTTTTATCCTCTCGGGGAGGTCGGAAGGGAGGGGGAGCTCCAAGAAGGCTATGGAAGGGGCGAGGATCGGCTTAAAACCCATCTTCCGGGCGATCTTCTCCGACTCGTCCCCCCGGTTGTCCGGCCTCAGGATGGCTATGGCAGGGGCCCTCAGCTTCTCGGATAGGGCTACCACATCCCCCACCACCAGGATGGCAGGGGACTCCACCTCTGCCTCCTTCGCCTTATCGACTATCTCTCCCAGGCTTGCGACGACGAGCCTCTCTTCGGGGCTCCAACCCCTCTCGATGAGGGCGGCCGGGGTATCCGGAGATCTCCCGCCCCGCAGTAGCGCCGAGACGTTCTCGAATAGCCTTGATACCCCCATCAGGACGACGATGGTTCCACCGACCCGGGCCAGGGCCTCCCAGTCGAGCTCTTCGTCCTTTCCCGGCTCCTCATGGCCTGTGACGACGGTGAAGGCGGTGGCTACGCCTCTATGGGTGACGGGGATCCCCGCCCCAGCGGGGACGGATATCGCCGACGTCACCCCGGGGACGACCTCGAAGGGTATGCCCGCTTCGGCGAGGGCGAGCGCCTCTTCGCCTCCCCTGCCTAAGACGAAGGGGTCTCCCCCCTTCAGTCTGACGACGAACTTCCCCTCCCTCCCCTTCTCCACCAGAAGGCCATTTATCTCCTCCTGGGAGAGCTTGTGGCGGCCGGGGAGCTTTCCTACGTCGATCATCTCCGCCTCCTCCGGGGCCCAACCCAGGATCTCGGGAGAGAGGAGCCGGTCGAACAAGACGACCTCTGCCTCCTCCACCAACCTCTTCGCCTTCAGGGTCATAAGCTCCGGATCACCGGGGCCGGCGCCGACCAGCCAGACCTTCCCACCTTCAGACCTTTCCAACGTTCCTCACCGCCTCTTCTGCAAGATCGCGTCCTCCCATATCCACCAGCCTCCTGCTCAGCTCCACCGCCCCCTTTATGTGGTCCTCCGCCGGGACCCGCCCCTCCACCCGGATGGACCGCGACCCGTCCAGGGACAGGACCTCGGCCTCGACGAGGATCTCGCCCCCCTGAAGCCTGGCGAAGGCTGCCATGGGGACGACGCAGGAGCCGCCGATCGCCTCCAGGATCACCCGTTCCACCTCCGCCTCCCTCCTCGTAGGGAGGTGATCGATCTCGCCGACCGCCTCTGCGGCTCGGCCCCGGGTCGTCACCACGGCGATCGCCCCCTGGTTCGCCGAAGGGAGGAACCTCTCGGGGTCGAGGACGGAGTATCGGGGACGGTACCCCATCCTCTCTATCCCCGCCTCGGCGAGGACTATCGCCCTGTACCTCCCCTCGTCGAGCTTCCTAAGCCTCGTCTCCAGGTTGCCCCGGAGGGACTCGATGACCAGGTCCGGCCGCGCCCGTCGCAGCTGGGAAGAGCGCCTCATGCTGCAGGTCCCGACGACCGCCCCCTCCTCCAGCTCGTCGATGGCGACGCCGTCGCCGCTCACCAGGACGTCGAAGGGGGAGTCTCGAGGAAGGACGGCGGCTATGACGAGCCCCCCTGGCCTCTTGGAGGGGAGGTCCTTCATGCTGTGGACGGCGACGTCTATATCCCCCGAGAGCATACGATCGTCTATCTCCTTGACGAAGAGCCCCCTCCCCGATACCATGTGGAGGGGGACGTCCTGGACCTGGTCTCCTTTCGTCTTGACGATCGCCAGGCTCGTCTCGATCCGCCTCGCCTCCAGGAGGGATATGACGGTCTTCGTCTGCCGCAGGGCCAGGGGGCTTCCGCGGCTTCCCACCGTCAGCTTCTCAGGTTTAACTTGTAGGCCTCCAGAGTTTCGTTGATTACGTCGTCGGTGTGGGCGGCGGATAAGAAGTTCGTCTCAAACTGGCTCGGAGGGAGAAATACCCCCGCCTGCAGCATCCGACGGAAGAAGGCGAAGTATCCGGCCTTGTTGCACCGGAGAGCCTCGACGTAGTTCTTTGGAAGATCGCCGAAGAAGACCTTGAAGATCGAGGCGATCCCCACCACCGAGTAGCCCAGCCCCAGATCTTCTACTATATCCGATAGTGCCGCCCTCAGGCCGTCCCCGACGGCGTTGAGCCTCTCAAGAACCCTCTCCCCTTCCAGAACGTCCAGGGTCGCCATCCCGGCGGCCAAAGAGACCGGGCTTCCGTTGAAGGTCCCCGCCTGATAGACCCCCCCCCTGGGGGCTACGGTCTCCAAGAGGTCGCGCCTCCCGCCGACGACCCCGATGGGGAAGCCTCCGCCGATGACCTTTCCCAGCGTCGTAATGTCGGGGACGACGCCGTAGAAGGCCTGGGCGCCCCCGAGGCTGAGCCGGAAGCCTGTGATCACCTCGTCGAATATCAGAAGGACCCCGTGATCTTCCGTCAGCCGCCGGACCCCCTCCAGGTACCCCTCCTCGGGGAGGATCGGTCCGATGTTTCCCAGGACCGGCTCCATGATCACCGCCGCCACCTCCCCGTCGAAGCCCTCGAGGAGAGATTCGATCGCCTCTAAATCGTTGTAGGGGACCTGGAGGGTGTTTTTCGCCGTATCCTTCGGGACGCCAAGGGAGTCGGGGGTCCCCAGGGTCGTGGCGCCGGAGCCTGCTTTCACCAGGACGGAGTCGTGGGCGCCGTGAAACCCCCCCTCCACCTTGACGATCCTATCTTTGCCGGTGTACCCCCGGGCTATCCTCAGGGCGGCCATAGTCGCCTCGGTCCCGGTGTTGACGAACCTGAGCATATCGATGCTCGGATAATGGCCGACGATCCTTTTTGCGAGGGAGACCTCCAGCTCCGAAGGCGTCCCGTACAGCCAGCCTCGATCAAGCTGCTCTGCGACCCTCTCCATGACGGCGGGGTGCCTGTGGCCCAGGATCATGGGGCCGTAGGCGAGGCAGTAGTCGATCAGCTTTTCGCCGTCCACCGTCCAGAGGTGAGGTCCCTGGGCCCTGGCGACGTAGAAGGGGTAGGGGGATATCGCCCGGACGGGGCTGCTGACCCCCCCCGGCATCAGCCTCTTGGCGGCCTCGAAGAGCTCTCTGGAGGCATCAGAAGTCATGAAACATGCACCGGATGGATTGACCCCCTATAGATAGAAGAACCTTGCGATTAGATGGAAAGGTCGTAATAACTTTTGATTCGCCCATCCACCTGAAGGATATAACAATCCGGGAGAGGTCAGAATTTTTCAACTGGCCGGGATTGGGGTAACGGGACCGGGGTGGGCTCACTCCTACCCCCTCCAGGCGCCTCCTCCCTCGATTAAGCCACCTCTCTCCAGGCCGCTTCCTCCGCCCTCCTGGCCACCTCCCTCAGGGAAAGGCCGCTCTCTCTGGCGACCTGCCGGCAGTCGTCGTGCTCGGCCTTGATCCGGAGGACCTCCTCCCCGAGGCGGCTCACCTTCAACCTCACCCTGAAAGGCCGGCCTTCTATCTCGAAGCCGACCTCCCTCTCTTCCCTTCGAGCGACGAACCGGTGGAGGCTGGGAAAGACCCGGACCCCCAGGCTTCCCGTCTCCTTCATCACTATCCGGGCGAGCCGCTCCGCCTCCTCCTTCCTCGCCAGAACCTGGACGAGGCTTGCCGGCCTTCCCTTCTTCATCAGAGCCGGGACGATGGTGACGTCCAGGGCCCCCTCCTCCATCAGGATCTCCAGAAGGCCGCCCAGGACCTCCCCGGTGACGTCGTCGACGTTCGTCTCCAGCTGGACGACCCGGTCGTGGTGAGGATGGGGATGGCTCTCGCCAGCGCCCTTCGGCTCCAGCGGCTCACCGATGACGGTCCGCAGGAGGTTTGGGACCGCCAAATCCTTCGATCCGGCACCATAGCCCGAGGCCCCGGCCCGGATCAGGGGATATTCGGCGGCAGCCTCGTCGGCGAACCCCGCCAGGATCGCCGCCCCCGTGGGGGTCAATAGCTCCCCTTCGACCGGCCCGCCCCTCCAGAAGAGGAGAGACCCCTTCAGGATCTCCAGGGTTGCGGGGGCGGGGACGGGTAGGCGGCCGTGGGCGGCGACGACGGTCCCCGAGCCGACGGATATCGGCAGGACGACTACCCCATCGACGGCGAGGCTCGAAAGGGCGGCTGAGGATCCGGCGATGTCGGCTAGGGCGTCCATGGCTCCGATCTCGTGGAACCGCGCCTCCTCTTCGGAGACGGCGTGGACCCTTCCTTCCGCGGAGGCGAGGATCTCCATGATCTTCATCGCCCGGTCGCGGGCCTGGGGAGCGAGGGCTGCCGCCGCCAGGATCGACCTCGCCTCCGAGAGGGTCCTGTACCTCTTCCCGCCGGCATGGATCCTCACCCTAGCGGCTGAGATGTGGTGCCTCTCTTCCCGAGAGATCTCGAAGCCGCAGCCGACGGACTCGACGGCTTTCCTTACGGAGTCGGGGTCTGCCCCTGCGTCCAGGAGGGATGCCATGATCATGTCGCCGGAGGCGCCCGAGGAGGGGTCGAAGAGGAGGAGTCTCATAGAGGATGGTGAAGTGCCACCTTTTTAAATATGGATCGGTTCCCCGGAGGGGACCGGCGTTGTAGGATTCGCTTCCGCCTTCACGTAGGTATCTTCTCTACGCGGATGGCGCAGGCCTTGTACTCCGGAGTCTTCGCTTGGGGGTCCAGGGCGGCGTTGGTGAGAAGGTTGGTGAGAACGTCCTGGTAGTGGAAGGACATGAAGGCGACGCCCCGCGATGACTTCTCGGTGACCCTCGCCTTCACCCTCACCTCGCCCCGCCGGGAGCTGACGAGGACCGTCTCGCCGTCCTCGACTCCCAGGTCCTTGGCGTCCGCAGGGCTCATCTCGATCGTCTCCTCCGGCCATATCCACATGATCCCTTTTGAGCGACGGGTCATGGAGCCGCAGTTGTAATGCTCCCTTCTTCGGCCGGTGGTGAGGATGAGGGGATAGTCCGGATCAGGCTCCTCGGCGGGGGGCCTGTGCTTTGCCCCGTTGAACTTACCCAGCCCCCGGCTGAAACAGCCGAGGTGCATCGTCTCCGTCCCAGGGTGGTCTATCGATGGGCAGGGCCACTGGAGCCCCCGAAGGTCCAGCCTATCGAAGCTCACCCCACCGAAGAGGGGCGCCAGAGATGATATCTCCTCCATGATCTCGGAGGGGTGGCTGTACTTCATAGGATAGCCCATCTTCTCGGCGATCCGAGAGATCGTCTCCCAGTTTGCAAGGCCGCAGAGGGGAGGTATCGCCCTGTTCACCCGCTGGATCCTCCGCTCCCCGTTGGTGAAGGTACCGTCGCACTCGGCGAAGCTTGCGGCAGGAAGGATGACGTCGGCGTACTTCGTCGTCTCGGTGGGGAATATCTCCTGGACGACGAGGAACTCCAGGGCCTCCAGGGAGGAGCGGACCCGGTTGGTATCGGGCTCGGTCTGGGCGACGTCCTCTCCCAGGATGTAGAGCCCCCGGACGCCTCTCCCTTCCGCCAGCCGCTCCATCATCTCTGTGGAGGTAAGGCCGGGATCTGCGGGGAGCCGGACCCTCCAGGCCTCCTCGAACTTGGACCGGGCCTTCGGGTCCGTCACAGGCTGGTAGCCGACGTAGTTGTTGGGGAGGGCTCCCATGTCGCAGGCCCCCTGGACGTTGTTCTGACCCCGCAAGGGCATCACGCCGGTAGACCTGCGGCCGACGTTGCCCGTCAGCATGGCGAGGTTGCCCAAGGACATGACATTGGCGGTTCCGGTTACGTGCTCGGTCATCCCCAGGCTGTAGATGATCATCGCCTTATCAGCTCCGGCGTAGAGCCGGGCGGCTTCGATGATATCCCCTGCGGGAACCCCGGTTATCTCGGCGGCCCTCTCGGGAGTATATCCATCGACCACCTTTCTGAACTCTTCGAACCCCTCTGTCCGGCTGGCGATGAACTCCCGATCCTCCAGCCCCTCCCGAAGGATGACGTTCATCATCCCGTTTAGGAGGGCGATGTTCGTCCCCGGCCGCAGGTTCAGCCAGACCTTCGCCCGGTCGACGAGCTCGATCTTCCGGGGGTCGGCGACGATGATCTCTACGCCCTTCTTCGCCGCAGCGATCACCTTCAGGCCGACGATGGGATGAGCCTCGGTGGTGTTGGAGCCGATGATGAAGAGGAGGTCGGCGTCCTCGATCTGGTCGAAAGAGTTGGTGGCGGCACCGCTGCCGAAGCAGGAGGCGAGCCCCGTCACCGAAGGGGCATGGCAGACCCGGGCGCAGTTGTCGACGTTGTTGGTGCCGAAGACCGCCCGGGCGAGCTTCTGGACCAGGTAGTTCTCCTCGTTGGTGCACCGGGACGAGGAGAGGGCTCCCAGGGTGTCGGGACCGTACTCGTCTTTGATCTCTGAGAACCTCCTAGCGACGAGGTCGAGGGCCTCTTCCCAGGTAGCCTCCTCGAATCGGCCGTTCCGTCTTATCAGGGGGGTGGTGATCCGGTCGGGGTGATGGACGATCTCGTCGAGGCCGAAGCGGCCCTTGACGCAGAGCTGACCCCGATTAACCGGACCCTCCCGATCAGGAGCTATGGAGACGATCCTCTCATCTTCGACCCCGAGAGTCATCCGGCAGCCTACACCGCAGTAGGGGCAGACGGTGGAGACGGTCCTCTCCGGCCGGATCCACTTCTCAGACCTAACGGATAGGGCGCCGGTGGGGCAGACGTCGACGCATGCGCCGCAGAACTTGCAGTCGGAGTCCATCAGAGATGGGGGTCCTATCCAGTGCATTCGGTGAAAGTCGGGGTTGCTCTTGAGGACCCCCTCCCCCCGGACCTCCGCGCATACTCGCACGCAGCGACTGCACATGATGCAGAGGTTGTAGTTGCGGTCGAAGAAGGGCTCTCTCAACACCGGCATATTCCTGAAGCTGAGCTGATATCTGACCTTCTCCAGGCCGACGAACTCCACCGCCTGCTGCAATTCGCACCTCCCGTCTTGCGGGCAGTACTTGCAGCCGACGGTCACCGGAAACTTCCTCATGCACTCTCGCAGGTCGGTGCATTCGTCCTTACGATCGCAGAAGAGGCACGAGATGGGATGGTTGGTGAGGGCGAGGAGGATCTCCAGGGTGTGCCTTCTCATCTCCTGAAGCTCCCCGGTCCGGGTCTCCACCACCATCCCCTCTTCCGCCGGGGTATTGCAGGATGTAGGATGGTGATCGAGGCCCTCTACTGCAACGATGCAGAGCTTGCAGGAGCCTATCGGCTTCAAATCCGGATGGTGGCAGAGAGCCGGCACGTAAGATCCGGCTTTCCGGGCCGCATCGAGGATGGTAGCCCCCGGGGGGACCGCCACCTCTCGGCCGTCGATGGTTAGGGTTATTTCATACATCTTCTCGAGCGCTCCTGAGGGTGACGGTATCAATTGTAAGAGGAGGTTTGCGGAATAAGAAGGTCACTTTGAACAGATGCACCACCTCTCCAAGCCCAGGAGGCGGGCGGCCCCTGCTATGGTCGTCCCGTAGAAGACGACCCGATTTTCGAACCGAAAAGCCAGCTCCATAAGGCCGTCGATGGTCCCGTTGACGAGGGTGGTGCCTGTGATCAGAACGGTGGGGCAGCTCTCGAAGAGGGAACAGGGGCGCCCTCCGTCCAGGACCTTGACCCCTGAACGGGTCTCACCGGCACCGGCGAGGTCTGAGACCATCACCCTCTCGGGACCGAAGATCTCGACAAGAGAGGTGAGGATGGCGGGCTGCAGCCCCACCAGCCCCACCCTTAGGGGTCTCTCCTTCCTCATGAGGCGGCCCAGGTCGGCGGCACAGTCCCGGGGGCCGGCATCCCTGCAGTGGACCGTCCCTTCCACCAGCCCCAGATCTCTCATGACGGCGTTTATGGTGGATACCAGAACCGCCCGGTGGAAGGTACTCTCCAGGGGGAGCTTCAGCACCCCCTCCAGGGTTCCGCTATAGACGCCCCGGGCGGAGGTGAAGGCCTGGCCGATAGACCCCCGGTACCTGGCCTCCATCAGGACCTCCTTTCCCCTCAGGAGGGGGAAGTCGTCCCTCTCGGGGTTCCCGATCGCCTCGTCGCTCTTGAGGGGGCGGGCCGCCACCACCTGGTCGTCCAGATCATCCCTCGGGACGCCCTTCCGGGCGCACCAGCGGTCCAGCTCGGAGATGAACCGCGATCTTGCGACCTCTAAAAGATCTGTCTTCGTGGTATCTTCGCTCTTCGTCATGGCTCCCACCTTCGGGGTTTAAAAGAGGCAGAAGCCATCGTCATAAGATCCTCTCCTCTCCGGTGTAGATGTAGAGATTCGGCCTTCTCGCGAAGGCGGCCAGGGTCATTCCCAGCCTCTCGGCGAGGTCTATTCCGGCCATCAGGGGGGCGGCCCGGCTGACCAATACGGGGACTCTAGACATCGCCGCCTTGGAGACGATCGCCGATGAGAGCCTTCCCGTCGTTATAAGGGCCGACCTGGAGAGATCGGCTCTTGCCATGAGGGCAGAACCGACGGCCTTGTCCACCGCCGAAGATCTGCTGACGTCCTCGCAGAAGTAACGGGATCTGCCGTCTTCTCTGAGGAAGAGGGCGGAGTGGGTCCCCCCCGTCCTCCTCCAGATGAGGGCTCCCTCATGGACCTCGTCGAGGGCTCTATAGATCGCCTCGGGGCTTATCCTCATCTCTGAGGCTGCAGGACGAGCTTCCTTCCTTTTCAGGCCGCCCCTCCCCTCACAAAAGATCTCTCCATCCTCCACCCTCACCGAGACGAGGTCTTCTATCCCTTCGAGGAACCCCTCGCAGACGAGATGGCCGACGGCCAGCTCTTCGAGCTGAGATGGGAGGCAAGGGAGATCCGCCACCTTCACGCCATTCAGGACCAGAGCGATCCTCTCCTCGATGGCTACATCCACCTCCAGCCTCCGCCTCTCCTCCCCGGAGATCTCGGTGGACTTCACCGTCTGGAAGGTGGAGGCGGGATCGAGGAACGCCTCCTGCCAGAACTCTTCCGCCTCTCCGATCCTCCGAGCGTGCCAGCTCTCTTTCATCCCTCGGTCCTCAAGACTTCACGGATATTCTGCAGGCTGCCATCTTATATTCGGGGATCTTGGCCACGGGGTCGAGGGCATCGGAGGTGATGACGTTCGCCGCCTGCCAGTGGAAGGGCATGAAGGCCATCCCTGGAAGCACCTTCTCCGTCACTCGGGCCCGGGCCCCGGCCTGGCCCCGGATCGTCTCCACCTTGACCATATCACCTTCGCAGATCAACAGCCTCGCCGCATCCTCTGGATTGATCTCCACGTAGAGCTCGGGGTCCCTATCCAGGAGGGAGGGGCTACGCCTAGTCATGGAGCCGCTGTTGTAGTGGACCACAATCCTCCCGGTGGAGAGGATGATCGGATACTCCGGGCTCGTCTCCTCGGCGGGGGGCCTGTTCTCAACAGAGGCGATATTCGCCCTGCCGCCGGGGGTGGAGAACCTATCCCGATGGAGGATTTCGGTCCCAGGATGACCCTCTTCAGGGCAGGGCCAGAGGAGGCCCCCCCTCTTGGATATCCTCTCTCTGGTCATTCCTCCGTACTGCGGGACGGTCCTGTTGATCTCTTTGAGGACCTGATCGGCGCTATCCCCCTTCAGATCGATCCCCATCCGTTTCCCGATCTCGTTTATGATCCAGAGCCCCTCCTTCGCCTCGCCGACGGGAGGGACAGCCCGGTAGATCCACTGGACCCGCCGCTCCATGGAGGTGTAGCTTCCGTCCTTCTCCGCCCAGGCAGCGGCGGGGAGGACGAGGTCGGCCATCCTGGCGGTGGCGGTCATGAAGATCTCCTGGACGATGAGAAAATCCAGGCTTTCGAGGGCTGCCTTAGTCTTGTTTATATTGGCATCGCAGGTGACGGGATCTTCTCCGATGATGTACATCGCCTTTATCTTCCCCTCCAGGGCCGCCTCCGTCATCTCCGTGGAGGTCAGCCCCGGCCCCAGGGGGAGGTCCTCCGCCTCCCAGGCGGCCTTGAAAAACTCGACGGACTCTGGTTCTGAGGACCTCCTGTAGCCTGGATAGAACTCGGCCATCCCGCCCATATCGCAATTTCCCTGGACGTTATTCTGGCCGCGCATCGGCCAGACCCCGGCCCCCGGCCTTCCCATCTGGCCGGCGATCAGGGCCAGGGTGGCACATGTCTTCACGTTATCGGTGCCGCAGACGTGCTGGGTTATCCCCATACAGTAGAGGAGAGAGGACGCAGGGGACCGAGCATATATCCGGGCGGCCCGGGCGATATCTCCAGCAGGAACGCCGGTAAGCGTGGCCGCCTTTTCGAGGGAATAGCCGCGTAGGCTGGCCTGGAGCTCTTCAAAGCCCTCGGTCCTACCTTTTATGAACTTATCATCTGCCAGCCCCTCATCCACGATCACCTTCATCATACCCCTCAATAGGTCGATGTCGGTTCCGGGTTTTATCCTTAGGTGGAGGTCCGCCATCCAGGAGGTGGAGGTGATCCGCGGATCGGCGACGATCACCTTCGCCCCCCTCTCCTTCGCCCTCTGGACCCAGCGGGATACGACGGGATGAGCCTCGGCGAAGTTTGTGCCTATCGCGAAGATGCATCCGGAGTTTTTGAGGTCTGCTAGGTTGTTGGTCATGGCTCCCGTCCCCAGGACCGCCCCCAGGCCGACGACGGTAGGCGAATGGCAGAGGCGGGCGCAGTTGTCTATGTTGGGCGATCCCAGGAGGCGGGCGAGCTTCTGCAAGAGATAGTTCTCCTCGTTGTTGCAGCGGGATGAGGCGAGAAAGCCGAGGGACCTTGGCCCGTTAACTCTTGCATTCCGGGCAAGACCCTCCGCCGCCAGGTCGAGGGCCTCCTCCCAGGAGATCCTCATATATTCGTCCCCTCTCCTCTTAAGCGGATATTTGAGCCGATCCCCATTATTCAAGATCTCCAGGACGGCGTTCCCCTTAGGGCAGAGGGCTCCCTCAGAGGCTGGGTGGTCTTTCATATACTCAACGCCGACTGCTTTGCCCCTCTCTAAAATGAGGTAATAGCCGCAACCTACTGCACAGTAAGGGCAGAGAGATGGCACCAGTTTTGTAGACAATTCATATCCTCCGGAAGTAAGGGATCATTCTTCGGCCAGATTTGAAGATTTCAGGCTGTCTCTTGTTCGATCGAATATCCTTCTCATGGTATCCTCGTTGCTCTCGGTGAAGGAGAAGGGGGAGGTGGTGAAGGGCCTGAAGTAGATGGGAACGTCGTCGAGGCGATAGAACGTCCCGTCGCACTCCATGGCGTCTATGACCCCTGGAATTATAACATCGGAGATCATGGTGGTGGGGGTGGGAGCGATCTCGATACAAGCCACCGGGATCTCGGCGAGATATTCGGCGCAGTCCGCCGGAAAGTGGGAGACGAGATCGGCGGAGACTATCAGAGCTGCGTCCACATCTTTTTCCCGGAGGAGGTCGACAGCGGTGAACTCGCCGGGGTTGTAACGGGGATACCCCCGGGAGAAGTCGAGGCCGAAGGGATAGCCGTAGAGATAGGAGGCGATCTGGTTGAACCCGGCGACGTTGCAGTGACCCCTCAGGGCCCCGATGACGAACTTGGTGGTGGCGTTCAGCTCCTTGACCAGGTTGAAGGCCGCCTCGGCGTTCCGGTGCTTTCCGTAGGAGGAGGCGATCCCCAGGCCGACGTAGATGACGCCGAAGTTGGACGACTTCATCATCTCCAGCATCTCTTCCATCCGGGAGATGGAGATCCCGGTGATCTCCTCCACCGAGTCGTGGGGCCTTTTGCCGTGGAGGAGGGTGAGGAGCGCCGAGATCAGCTCGTAGTCGGTGTTGGGCTTCAGCTGGATGTGGAGATCGGAGTTCTCGGCGGTGATGGTCCTTCTCGGGTCTACGGTGATCACGGTCCGGTCGAACCTCCCCCTCCGGGTCCAGTGGCCTCTTGGGAAGACCGCGTAGCGGGACATGTGGCGGGGCATCGACTCCAGGGGGTTGGACCCCCAGTAGACGGCGAGATCTGCCCTGGATTTTGCCTGGCCGGCGGTGGCGCCGACCCTTCCTGCCTCCTGGATCCCCATGGCGGTGGGGCCGTGGCATACGGTGGAGTTGGAGTCGACGACCGCCCCCAGATGCTCTCCGAGGTGGAGCCCCACCTCCATCGCCTCGCTGGAGGTCTCGCATCCCATGAAGATCAGGGGGCGTTTCGCCTCCACCAGGATCGAAGCGGCTCGATCGACCGCCTCGTCGAAGGAGGCGGCCCTCATCCGGCCACCATCCCTGATCATCGGCTCCCTGATCCGGTGGGGGCTTGATATCTCCTGGAACTTGGCGTTTCCCATCCTGCAGGCGTTCTTGACCCTTATGCCACCGCCGGCGATCTCGACCTGGATATCGTCACAGGAGGCGCCGCAGACGGGACAGATTATATTTTTGAAGGTCATCTTCTGCCCCTCATGTAAACCTTGAGGACGATCTCCTCGGCGCTGAGGACCTCCTCTTCCGTAGCCTCGACATGGACCGGCGAGCCCTTGTAGAGAGGGGACCCCGTGGAGAAGGTCTCCGAGTCCACCACCACATTCGACCAGATGGCCCGGGGCATGAAGATATGTCCCGGCTCCACCGAATCGCCGGGATAGGCGTAAACGGCGACGCTGTACTTTGCGTCCTTCGTCGAAACCAAGACCTTCTCCGGCGATCCGAGCCGGAGATAGTCGTGAAGGTTGATCTCGCAGACCGCACATTCCAGGGTGTACTCCTCTGTCAGCTTGCTCCCTCCCTTGGCAAGCCTCCCCTCTTCGATGGTGCTTCCGGTGTTGAGCAAAAATTCACAGATCATCTCCTCGAGACCTCCCCTTTCATAAACGATATTAAGCCTGGCCTCCACCCTCTCAGACCTCCTTTAAGAGAAGCGATCCTTTCGGATTTTTGAAGGCGGCATAGTCGCCGGTGAACCTCTCAAACCTGCCCATCAGCTCGACATCGGCAAGCTTCGGGTTCACCTCCTGCCCTGCCGGCAGAAACCCCGGAGAGATCCGCTCGACCTTCCCCTCCACCGCCAGGGTGCCCCCGCTCATCTCCGCCCCTGCACCGCGGACCGCCGAGCCCCGGACGACGATCGTCCCGCCGCTCTGGCGGATGGCGCAGAAGTTCTCTACGTCTCCCCCGACGATGATCTCGCCGCCGGCGATCCCTCCGCCGAGCTGGCTTCTCGCGTTCCCGTCGATGACGATCCTGCCATTGGTCATCCCCCGCCAGCTTCCCCGATAGGCGGAGCCGACGTGGTCCCCCGCATCTCCGAGGACGGTGAGGAGTCCTCCCGACATCTCCATCCCCGCCCAGGAGCCGACGTCCCCTTCGACGACGATGCTACCCCCGTACATTCCTGTGCCGGTGTGCATCCCCGCAGAGCCGCAGACCGTGATCGACCCCGACTTCATCGACTGGCCGATCCGTTTAACTCGAGAGACGTCCCCCTCGATCAGTATCCTCGTCTCCCCCGATCCGTCTGCCCGGATCTCCACATCGAAGAACTCTGCCAGGGGATGCCTCTCTGGACCCTGCCAGACCTCCAGCTCCTCGATCTCCCCTATGCCCAAGCCCTGGAATACGTCGGGGGAGATAACCTCCGCCTCCACCATGATCCCGATCCGTCCCCGGGGGGTGAGCGTCGCCTCCATCAGATCACCTCCTCACCACCGCCTCAAGAGGCCGGTTGACGGCGATAGGCGTCGGATTTTTCATGTATCTCTCCGGGACGGGATAGTTGGCGAAGCCGACGGTGTAGTACTTGAACCACTCCTTCACGTCCGCCATCATCTCCAACTCATGATCTTCATCGACATAGGGCGTGGTGTAGAATCTGCGGCCTTCCGGGACCGCCACGATCTCACCCCGGCGGGCCACGATCCTTCCATCTTTCACCGTATATTCGGGCCTTCCAAAGGCGGTCCTGATGGCGGAGGGGTCGTTGGAGTTGAGGCCGGTGGGGTCGAGGTCGTAGATCGTCACGTCCCCATCCGCCCCCGGCCCCAGGTGGCCCTTCCGGTGGGCGATCCCGATCGTCCTGGCCGGGTTTGCCCGGGTGATCACCGCCACCTCGTAGAGGGATATCTCCCGGTCGACCCCCCCGAGGCTCGATCTGTCATAAGCCCACTTGTTACATTCCCGGGCGGTCTCGTCCCTCGCCCTCTTCGACATCAGCCATGCGATAAGATCCGGGTATCGAGTGAAGACGCCGCCGTTGGGGTGGTCTGTGGTCATGATCGTCTTCCAGGGATCGTCTATCAGGAGGAGGACCTCCAGGCCGATCGCCCACTGGACCGAGTGGACGGGGCTCGTCTTGAGGAATAGAAAAGGGAGGACCCCCGATCCGCATTCCATCTCTACGTCCGTATTCGACCATTTCTGGCCGGTTATGACGTATAGATCATGCTGTGCCGGACCGTCGCCGGTCATGGTGGTGGCCGGGCCGAAGGGGACGGAGCCGCTGTCGATCACCACGTCCTCAGTCTGGTTTATGTATCTGGCCAGTTCGGGGACGCCCGAGGAGAAGTCCCTCCAGGAGGTCCCGCCGTAGGCGTTGAACTGGGCGTGGGCGAGATATACCGTCTGCCTTCTCCTGCAGTCCAATTTCGTCTCCGGCCAATCGACTATAGACCTGTCGGCAGGAGCGAGCCCCGAGGGGATCATCAGAGAATCCCTGGCCGTCTCCCAGTTGCCGGGATGGCCCAGGTTGTTGGCATGGAGGTGAAGAGACATGGGAAGCCCCAGCATCTCGTTCACCTCGGCGAGCCCCCGGATCACCTCCCTAGGGGTCACCTCGAAGTGGATGTTCGGCTCGTCTAGGCCGGCTACGTTCTTCGCCCACCCCCAGTTCTCGACTCCGGCGGGGTTGACGCACTTGATCCCGTATCCCTTGTGAGTCCGCAGCATCCAGGCGGCGTAGGCGGCCGCCTTCTCTATGTCCCCCTCCTTCAGATAACGCATGATAAACCAGTTGTTTCCCAGGACTAGGTAGGCTCCCATGTCCAGGATGGGGGTCGCCCTCATCTCCTCGTGGGTGTGGCGGGCCTCCAGGGGCGGCATGGCTCCCTCAAAGACGGTGGTGTAGCCCATGGCGACGTAGTCGTAGCCCTGCTTGTAGACGCTAGGAGTGGTGTAGCCGCTCCCCGAATGGGTGAGGCGGGTCCTCTCCCGGACCGAACGGTAATGGTCCTCAGGCCTCATTAGCCGGCCGGCGTTCACCTTCGCCCCGGCGACGTGGGCGTGGGAGTCTACCCCCCCGGCCATCACCGTCTTGCCGGAGGCGTCTATCACCTTCGCATCCCTCATCTCCCTGGCCCGCAGGTCGCCGACGACCCGGCCATCCCGGATGAAGAGGTCCATCACCTCTCCGTCCAGGCCGTTGAGGGGATCGAAGACGTATCCGTTCTTTATGATCATATTCGCCGATCGGATCATGGTATCACCTCCCTCCTCAGAAGCCAGATGGCGTCCACGGGGCAGATCATGCTGCAGGTGGCGCAGGAGCCGCAAAATCCCTGATCCACCACCCTGACGGCGCCGTCCTCGACCTCCAGGAGGGTCTTCTCGTCCAGCTCGTTGAGGTGGCCTGCCGCAAGATACGGGTCGGAGAGGGCGTTGACGGGACAGACGATGACGCAGTTGCCGCAGCCGAGGCAGGCCTCCTCGTCCGTTTCTAGGGTGGAGGTGAGGGTTGGGCGGGGAGCCGGGGTGGCCAGCTTCTTCTCGAAGGCCTTCTTCCCCCTCATCTGCGGAACTATCGCCGTCTTTCTGACGGAGATCGCCGCCACGGGGCAGGCCTGAGCGCAGGCACCACAGAAGATGCAGGCGTCCTTCCGGTGGGTCACCTTCTCCACGATCTCCCCCTGCCGCCAGGGGCGGTTGAAGAGGGCGTTCGAGGGACAGGTATGGACGCAGGTTCTGCAGGCCTGGCAGACCTGATCGTCCCGGAAGAATTCTCCGATGAAGGGCTTCTGGAAGGTGATGGCTCCGACGGGACAGACGGCGGCACACCAGCCGCAGTGGACGCATCGATCGAGATCTATCAGGGTCTTTCCTTCCAGCCTCAAGCTGCCGTCTCCTGCGAGCCGCCTCTCCGCAACCTCGATGCAGCCCCGAGGGCAGACCTCGGCACATAGACCGCAGTGGACGCAACTATCGTCGACGGCCGTCGCCTTCACCGCCACGCTGAGATACGCCTCGTCCATCTCCCTTCTGCCCCCGACGCGGATCTCCAGGGCGCCGGTGGGGCAGACCCGGGCGCATAAGGCGCAGAAGACGCATCCTCCACTATTTCGCTTCTCGACGAACTCCTTATCGATCAGCCCTCGGGCGACGGCGCCGACGGAGCCGATCACCAGCTCTCCTTTGGGACATATCTGAACGCAGGTCCCGCAACCTATGCACCTTTCCGGGAGGTAGACCTGGGTCTTATCCCCCCTCTCTTCCAGAAGCACCTCTCTCATCTAATCCCCGCAGAACAGATCTCAATCGATTTTTTTGACCGTTGAGGGCAGCTTTTGCAGATCCTCTCATCTGCTTTGAGGACGAAGCTCTCGCCGCAGGATTGGCAGACCGCCGTCCTCTTCTCCGGCTTCTCTGGCACCTCTAGGTCCACCATCTCCCAGGTGTAAACCCCATCTTCGGCCCTGATCAGGTCCGAGATCGCCACCTCATGAGGGACCTTATCGATGTTCATGTACCAGGAGTGGAGCCTCGGATAGGTGGCGGTCTTGGCAGGGTCGAGGACGATCCTTATGCCATTGACCCTCTTCGCATCTCGTGGAGCCCTCCTGGAGATCGTCGCCGCCATCTTTCCCAGGTTCTCGATTCGAAGCCCCTTATTTCCGATCGTGCACCCCCCCAGCACCTGAAAAGCGTCGGGCATGCAGCTCGAAGTCTCGCAGGTGACAAAGAGCCTCTCACCTTCCGGAAATCCCAGTCTCCTCCGGGCGATGTTATAGATCTGAATCCCGACGAAGACGCCGGTGCTGAGGTAGCCGTGAAAGGGGACGACTCTCTCGATCTGCGAAAGAAGTTCTGGGTCGGTTATCGATCTTATGACCTCCTCCAAGCGAGAAAACCTCCTTTCCCCCCTCAAGTATCAGAAGGTTTAAGAAGGTTTGTATATTCGCTTACTTGAAGGCGTATATGATGGCGCTTACATTTACTTCAAGCTCGGAGCCGGTCCTCTTCAAGATGGGATCTACGGGGGTGTGATACCACGAACCGCTTCAAGATGCTTATAGACGGAAAGCAGGTGGATTCAATGGCTGTAGAGGCTGCCACGATAACGAACCCCTCCACAGGAGAGGCGGTGGCAGAGGTCTCCATGGGAGGAAGGGCGGATGCGATCCTCGCCCTGGAGGCGGCGGCGAGGGCCTTTCCAGGATGGTCGAGGGCCGACCCGAGGGATCGGGGAGACCTCCTTCGCCGGGGGGCCGAAGCGGTCCTGGATGGGGTCGAAGAGATAGCCCGGCTCCTGACGATGGAGCAGGGAAAGCCCCTGAGGTTCGCGAGGAGGGAGGTGGAAAGCTCCGCAGAGGCCCTCGACTACTACGCCGGGGAGGGTGATAGGATCTTCGGCGAGGTCGTCCCCGTTTCGAGGGGGAGCCTAAGCCTCGTTATCCGGCAGCCTCTGGGGGTTGCTGCCGTCATATCCCCCTGGAACTACCCTGTGGACCTCCTCGCCTGGAAGCTGGCCCCGGCCGCCTTCCAGCCACACGCCGCTGGCCGCCACCAGGTTCGTGATGGCGATCGCCGGGGCCGGCCTCCCCCCGGGGGTCCTCAACCTGGTCCACGGTTCGGGGCGGGAAGTCGGCAGAGAGCTGGTGGAGAGCTCCATCCCCCGGAAGGTCTCCTTCACCGGGGAGACGGATACGGGGAAATGGATTATGGAGCGGGCGGCCAGAAGCCTCAAGCGGCTATCCCTGGAGCTGGGGGGTAGCTCCCCTGTAATCGTCTGCGAGGACGCCGAGATCGATGAGGCGGCGAAAGCCTGCGCCCA
The DNA here is from genome assembly GCA_029167045.1 of Candidatus Methanocrinis natronophilus. GTDB lineage: Archaea > Halobacteriota > Methanosarcinia > Methanotrichales > Methanotrichaceae > Methanocrinis > Methanocrinis natronophilus. The sequence continues at coordinate 3,755 of JARFPK010000004.1, read as the reverse complement.
GAGGGCCTTTTCGAACATGGGGCAGATCTGCATAAGCGTCAACAGGATCTACGTCCACAATTCCGTCGCCGAGGAGTTCGCCTCGGAGCTGGTGAGAAGGACAGAGCGGCTCCGGATCGGCGACGGCCTCAACCCCGAGGTCGACCTCGGCCCCATCTTCAGCCAGGCCCAGAGGGAGAAGACGGAGGCCCACATAGCCGACGCCAAGAAGAAGGGAGCCAGGGTCCTCTTCGGAGGGAGGAGGCCCGAGGGGGAGGAGTTCCGCCGGGGGTTCTTCTTCCTCCCCACCGTCCTCGACCGGATGGACCACTCCATGAGGATGATGAGGGAGGAGACCTTCGGCCCCGTGGCTCCGATGATGAACTTCGATTCGGACGAGGAGGCGGTGAGGCTCGCCAACGACTCGCGGTACGGCCTAGCCGCCTACGTCTTCACCGCTGATATGACCAGGGCGCTCTGGTATGCCGAACGTCTGGAGGCGGGGTCTGTCGGGATCAATACGACCAACGTCATCGTCCCGCGGGCCCCCTTCGGCGGCTGGAAGGAGAGCGGGATCGGCCGCGAGCGTTCCCCGACCGCTCTTCGTGAGTACATGGAGGAGAAGCACATCCGGATAGGGCTGAAGGAGGATGGATTTTAAGCCCCCTTCTGGGTCCGCCCACCAGCCGATTTCGCCCGAGGCGCCTTTGCCGCCTGAAGCTGATCAGATGAAATCTCGGTCGGCTGAGGGGAAACTTCTTATAAGTTCACATGCACGCTTGCTTAATCGATAAAAGTAATCAAATGTGCTTACATGCCCGAGGGTAGATCCCGGAGGATGATGATTGATGATAAAGAGACTTGTATTGTTAGCCTCGATGGCGGTCCTGTTTTTTTCCTCGTCGGCGGTCTCGGTGGATGAGCCGGGAGAGCTCATAGTCTTCACAGCGGCGTCTTTGACGGGCGCTTTCAGCGAGATAGGGAAGATGTATGAGGATGAGACCGGCATCAAGGTCGTCTTCAACTTCGACGGCTCCCAGGCTCTCCGCACTCAGATACAACATGGAGCCTACGCCGACGTCTTCGCCTCTGCCAATAATAAGCAGATGAATGGACTGAAGGATCTCGGGCTCATGAAAAACAGCACCGTCTCCATCTTCACCAGGAACAAGCTCTCGTTGATAATCCCCAAGGATAATCCGGCGGGGATATCCGACCTCCGCGACATCGCGAAGCCAGGGATTAAGATCGTCATAGGAACGAAGCATGTCCCAGTCGGGGGTTATGCGCTGCAGATCATAGACAAGCTAGGAGATGATCCTGCCTGGGGTCCAGAATATAAAGAGAAGGTCCTGGCCAACATCATCTCCCAGGAGACGAACGTCAACTATGTTGTGACCAAGGTAGCTTTGGGGGAGGCGGATGTGGGCTTTGCCTATGTATCTGATATTACGCGGGAGCTGTCGAGCAGGGTCAGTCAGATCGAGATACCAGACGAGTACAACATCATCGCTGAGTATCCCGTTGGAATGACGACCGAGTCCAGATACCCCGTCGCAGCTCAAAATTTCATAAACCTGGTGAAATCTGAAGAGGGCAGAGCCGTTCTGGAGAGATACGGATTCTCTCCGGCGTTGGATTCTGTCGCTCCATCAGACGTATCCGCTGCCACAGGGGAGCCGATGGCATCAGCTTGAGATAGATGCTTCGTCCGGGGACGGGCAGGCTAAGATCGCCTGCCTGCCTGCCCGTTGATACGAACTGGATGGACAAAACCGGTTCAAACCGCAGGTCGTCGAGGCATGGGATCCGACAGCCTGCGTTTTCATATATTAAAAAATATTTAAATCAATGTTGGATGTGGTGATGGATATGGAGCGAAAAGATGATGGACGGCTGGAAGGGAGAACGGCGATAGTCACTGGATCGACTTACGGGATAGGGGAAGCCATAGCAAAGGTGCTGTCGAGCGAAGGCGCCATCTCGATCATCACCGGAAGGACGGAAAAGGAAGGCGAGAGGGTCGCTGAGGAGATAAAAACAGCTGGCGGATCCGCGGAGTACCACCACCTGAACGTCACCGACGAAGAGGAGGTGGCGGAGGTGACGCGGGCCGTCTACGAGAAGTATGGGAGAATAGACATCCTGGTGAACAACGCCGGGATAGGCGGCCCCAGCAAGCCCACCCACGAGTACACCAGGGAAGAGTGGGAGAGGGTCTTCGACGTCAACGTCACCGGAGCCTTCCTCTGCAGCAAGAACGTCATCCCTTACATGAAGAAGGGCGGCGGCGGAAATATCGTCTACATATCCTCGATCTACGGGATCGTCGGCTCCCAGGACAACCCCGCCTACCACGCCACGAAGGCCGCCAACAGGATCATGGCCAAGACCGGAGCCAACATTTATGCGAAGGACAAGATCAGGGTGAACTCCGTCCACCCCGGATTCATCTGGACGCCGCTGGTCGAGGATTTCCTCAAAGATCAGTCTGAAAAGTTGGGGGTGGCCATCGAGGATCTGAGAAGTGAGCTGGACGCAGCCCATCCAATAGGCCACATCGGAGAGCCGGAGGACATCGCCTACGGTGTGTTGTACCTGGTCTCGGACGAGGCGAAGTTCGTCACCGGGACGGAGCTGATTATCGACGGGGGGTACACCAGCAGGTGACTTCATCGAGAAGTCATAATACCCTCCCTTGGAGGCGTTTCCAGGAAGCGGACCCTCTTACGTCAACTAAAGCGAAGAGAGGATCTTATGAAGATGGCGTCTGGCTCCCTTGTAGTTCGAGGACGGATCTCTTGAGGGAGATGGCTCTGAAGGCGGTGATCGTCGTCCTCATCTGCTTGACGATGGCCTTCATAGCCCTGCCGGTAGCCTCCCTCTTCCTCAAGAGCTCCCCGGATGCGGTGCTCCGGTCCATGAACGATCCGGCGGTGAAGGACGCCCTCCGACTGAGCCTTACGACCTCGACCCTCACCACGTTGATAGTCATCCTCATGGGGACGCCCCTGGCTTACGTCAACGCTCGCTTCAGCTATTTCGGCAAAGAGGTGGTGGACTCCTTAATCGATCTGCCGGTTATCATGCCCCCGGCTGTCGCTGGAATCGCCCTCCTTATGGCCTTTGGGCGGATGGGGATAGTCGGGCAGCATCTCAACACCCTCGGCTTTTCCATCGCCTTCACCACCCTGGCGGTGATCTTCGCCCAGGTCTTTGTATCCTCCCCATTTTATATCCGCCAAGCGAGGACGAGCTTCGAAGACGTCGATCTATCGATCGAAAATGCTGCGCGGACCCTGGGGGCCACCAGGATCTACGCCTTCTTCCACGTCACCCTGCCCATAGCCATGAACGGACTGATCTCCGGGGCCATCATGGCCTTTGCCCGCTCTCTGGGAGAGTTCGGTGCCACCATAATGTTCGCCGGCAACTTCCAGGGAAGGACCCAGACCATGCCTCTGGCCATTTATACGACGATGCAGGGAGATCTGGATGTGGCTCTCTGTCTTGCTCTGATCCTGGTGGCCATCTCATTTCTGATCATAGCGCTGGTAATGACCCTCACCCGCCGGATGTATAAAAATGTTAGAGATTGATGCATTGGTCATCGGTTAAGGAATGGTTTAAATAGTCTTGATGATTTTTGATGCCTCTCCCATTATACTTGCAGTAGCATAACTTTATTAATAACATGTATCTACTATGGGCCACTGATATATAATTCGCCGGGGGTAACATCTGTGGTCTCTCGTAACTTAAAGGTGGATATCGAC
>JARFPK010000030.1 GCA_029167045.1 Candidatus Methanocrinis natronophilus | reverse complement strand
AGTATGAGACTCACTACTTGCTGCCAGAGTGGAAGAAAAACAAACCAGAACTAACGGAGGTATTCTCTCAGACCCTCCAGAACGTCCAAGAACGGGTAGATCTGGCCTTTAAAGCGTTCTTCCGAAGAGTCAAAGCAGGAGAGGCCCCGGGGTATCCCAGGTTCAAGGGGAAAGGATGGTATGATTCGTTCACCTATCCACAGCTGGGATTCAAACTGCTCTCTGGGAAGCTTCGCCTCTCCAAGATCGGAGATGTCAAGATCAAGCTCCACCGACCCATCGAAGGTAAGATCAAGAGGTTAACCGTTCGAAGATCTTCCACCGGAAAATGGTTTGCCTGCTTCTCAGTGGAGATCGATGATCCTCCGATGCCTCCATGGAAAGATGGGTTGATGGTAGGCATCGATGTGGGGCTGGAGAGTTTCGCTACACTGTCCAACGGAGAGAAGATCGATAACCCCCGGTTCTTCAGATCTGAGGAGAAGGCGTTGGCCAAAGCTCAAAGACGACTATCCAAATATGAGAAGGGAACTCCTGAAAGGAGGAAAGCTCTCAAAGTTGTCCAGCGGACCCATGAGCGGATTGCCAACCGCAGATACGATTTTGCTCATCAGGTCAGTCACAACCTGGTCGAAAGGTTCGGGCTGATTGCTTTCGAGGATCTGAGTATCACGAACATGCTTAAGAACCACTGCCTGGCTAAAAGCATATCAGACGCTGCCTGGAGAATGCTAGTAATAACCACATCGTACAAGGCTGAGAGCGCCGGTTCGATGGTGGTTCTAGTAGATCCTAGGAACACAAGTCAGCTATGTTCCAGGTGCGGTCTTAAAGTCACGAAGTCGCTATCGGATCGGGTCCATGAATGTCCTCAATGCGGGCTGGTCATGGACCGCGACGAGAACGCGGCGATAAACATTCTGAGACTGGGACTACAGTCTATGCCAAAGCTAGAAGCCCCGCCCTTCAGGGCGGGGAGTAGTCACTGATAGGTAGGCTATCAGGAATCGGTGCAGAGAAAAAAAAACTAAATTGGAGGGAGTGGCGCCGGCGATAATGGCCATGCGCCGCTCTACTTTAGACCATCGTGAAACTAGAGAGGCTGCTCTTTGGACTTATCCTCCCAGGCCTTCCCCCAGGCGACGTCGCGACAGGTAGAGTCGAAGACTTCCTTCTCGAGCCCCATCTTATCGTCGGCGTGGATGGAGTCATAGCCGCCGAAGCAGCAGGAGAGCCAGTCCCCTCTGGGAGCTGATGCAGATTTCTTCACGTAGATTTCCATGTTTTTAGTTATCCTGAAGGTTCCGTGGTAATTCTCGTCTATCTCGATCAGCGGATTCTTCCAGCCGTGTTCTCTTGATGAGGGGTCGGTCAAAAGCTGGCCGATGTGGACGACACCGTCGGTAACCTGCTCTTCTATTTTCATCCGGGCAAGGCCGTATCCATCCCTCTTCTCTGTGCTGTAGTATCCGCTCGGCGGCCAGGGTTCTACACACTCCAGGTCGACACCTATATCCTTTACGAAGGCTGAAGCGTACTCAATCTGGTGGACCATAGATGCCCCCACCTGGTAGCTCTTCGCTTCGGTCCTCTCCTTCAATTTGGAGTTGTAGATGATGGGGTTTCTCTCGTACCATCCGGTCCCGTAAGCCATCGCCACCGGCGCGTAGGTCATCTCATTCTGTTCAACAAAGGAGATGAAGCCTGAGTCGCTTCGCTGTGACGGAAGATACGCAAGGGTATTTCTATCCTGAGTCGCTCCTGATTTGCTGCTCTGATTTGAGTATATCAGAGTCGCGGCGTCCAAGGTGCCGCTGCCGCGCATGAAATTTTTCAGCTGGAGGGTTTTAGTGTTCACCTTTTGATATACCATGGCGAACCCCTCGCCCTCCACGTCCTGCTCGAACGTATGCTCGTTCCTCAGGTAATATCCACTGGGATTATCTGCGGCGGCCGCTGTCGCCGTTATGAAGACCCCTATAATCAAGACTCCCAAAATCTCCCTCAAATGGCTCATGAGAATACCTCCCAAATCCTTTCAACCCTAGTGGGTAGGAAAAGTATTTATACATTATGATCGAAGATAAGATGTAGCCTGTAGAGCAAGAGGGACTCAGCAAATAGTCAGGCAATATAAAGGGAGGTCCGAAGGAATTGATCTCATCCATGATGTCGTCTACGATGTCTTCGTCCATGTCGTCGGCGATGTCTTCAACGGTATCCATGTTCAGCACGATAGGGTTAGCGGAGATAAGCGTAGCCTCAGTCATATGTCTCATAATCCTTCTCAGCGCCTCTGAGATACTCTCAGCCTCGAAGCTGTGGAACGAGCGCATGAAGTTGTCCTTCAACCTGGCGATATTTCCGCTGGTAGTGGGCTTCTGCGCCATAGTGCTCTACAAGGTAACAGAGATCCTTTAACCATTCTTTATTCTGCTGGGATCCGATGATATTGGCGTGGCCTTCAGGTCTAGGCCTCCCAGCACTCTTATATTACGTCCCAAGTCTTTATAGTACCGAATTTTGGTGCTCTCGATAGTTTGGATGAAGAACTGGGGGTTTTCTAGAAATCGAGCATTTTTTGGCCAGAAATTGTGCATTTTTCAGTTTGATATATAGACACCTCGGCCGTCGCGGCCGACGGGCTGCCTCCCCCGGATAAGATCTCCTCGTCCACCAAGAATGAGATATGATCCATCCGGCCTCTGCTGGGAGCTTCCTCTGTAACCTGCTTTCCAGCTCCTCGGACTCAATCAAAATGACTGCGGGACTTGTAGACCTCTCCGTCCCCCTGTCGTAACCGGCCGGCTTCGTCTATCGGTTCTACTTCCCGATCCCAAGGCGGCTTCATGGCGAGAGCGAAGAGGATCGCAATTCAGATCATCGAGCCAGACGGGACGGCCGGATTCGAGTTACCAAAATCGCAGAAACTGTTCCTGCCCGCCGATCCCCGCAAAACCGCCCGACCGATAGGGAGGGCGGCGCACCACACCGCGAACCCCGGCCCCCACCCGGAGGATCGAGGGACGGGGGCGGTTTTCCCACCCCAAAACGCCTCTATTCGGGGACGCTTCCCCGGCCGGCATTCTAACGGGCATATCAGAAGCATCCTTCAAAAGCTTAGACGACGCGAGTTTGACCCAAAAACAAAATTTCCCATCCCATCAAGGTTCCAGCTAACCCCCATCTCAGAATCGAGATCTATCGACTGCATACCTCATAGCCGGAGGGAAGCCCTACCCAATGAGCATCGGGACCAGCAAGAAGAGGGATATGTTCGTCACACCGTGCATTATCGAGACCAGAGAGAGGCTCTTCGTCTTAATGAAGAACAATCCGAACACGATCCCGGCAACAGATACGAACACCATCTCGGTATAGAGGCCGTAGCCGCTGTGCATCAAGCCGAATAGGAGGCTTGCTGCCAACAGTCCCTTCGTCGAGCCAATCCAGTCGATGAGGGCCGTCTGAAGGACCGACCTGAACATGAACTCTTCGATCAACCCCACGAAGAATATCATGATGATAGATAGCATAATGACCCCTTTCAGGTTCACTTCCGGGATCAACATCTCCGGGCGGATCACCTGGTACTCGACCCACCCCAGAAACAGGCCTATGACCACCGCCACGGGCAAATAGATCCAGAAATTTCGAAATTCGATCCCGATCTCCTGGCGGCTGAACCTCCCGCTCTTCAGTATCAGGTAGATGGGGATGAACATGGGGGCGTAGACGAGGGCGTAAGAGTAGAGGGTAAGCTGGAAGAAGATGGGGACCGCCACGTTGACGAGCCTGAAGAGGGGCAGAAGCATGAGAGCCTGGTGAGTTCTGCCGGGGACAAAAGCCGAAGATATGACGAGGGCGATCAGGTTCATCCCGTGAACTACCACCCCAGCATCGACGTAACCCTCGAATAGCAATAGCTCGGCAACGACTATCATGAACGCGGGCATAGTCGGATCCCTATAGGTCAGAAAGGATCTCAGATCCCAGTCGAAGCCCGGGCTGAACCGCTCTTCGTGGGGGAGCTGGACTCGCCTGATATACGCCGCTGCGACAAGACCGAAGGTGATGAGGACGAGGGACCCGACGATCGGACCGAGGGTCAGGCCCCAGGGGGAGAAGCTGAGGAGAAGGCCGATTAAAAGAACCGTCGGCAGACTGAGGCCAAGGCTAATAGCCCCCCGGATGAGGCGGCCGGGCCCCTCGTTACCAGGAAAGAGGGCGGAGGCGAGGGCGTAGCCGGGGAGGATCAAGACGAGGATGAGGCCGATGGGACCGCGGAGGGGGATCTCTGCAAAGGGCATCACCAGGGTCAGGACCGACGCCAGAGCCGCAAGGGCCAGGACCAGGGCCAGGTCTGAAGGAAGGGGCTCCCAAACCCTCTTCTTCAGGCCGGAGGCGATATCACCCACCTTAATCTCATTCATCCTATCGTCCACCTCGATCTCATCCTGCCCAGGAGGCCAGCGCAAGGCCGATCTTCGCCAGGGCTCGACTGAAGAGGTCGCGGATCCATCCGATGAACCCCTTATCTTCGACGACCTTCTCTTCGACGACCTTCTCTGCGACGGGCTCCTCCAGGCCTCTTACAGCCTCTTCTCCTTTCAAGGACGCATCCATCAACGCCGATCCCCCGGCGGTCTCGTCGGTCCACCAGGCGAGCCTTTCGACGCCGAGGGTTTCTGCTGCCTCATATATGTCTTCAAACCGGTGATCGTATCGGGAGTACCTCGGTTCCAGAGGCATTAGGGAGGAGGCGCCTTTGACCCTGTAAGAGGGGTCGAGATCGATCTCCTCCCCCTTCTGGGTCATCATCAGCAGCCAGAGGTGGTCTTGGCTGCTGCCATCGAAGCTCTTGGAGTAGGCGAACGAGACGTTGAATCCGGAGCCAGATAAGTGATGCTCGTAGAAGGCGGCCTTCTCGAAGACGTCCAGGTTCTCGGCCCGGTTCCTGGCGGCGTTGAAGTACCTGACCAGGTCCTCGGGATTCTCCGAGTCCCCCCTCTTCATCTCCCGGTAGTACGGTTCGGGGATGGGGGTTGGCCGACCCGCATCTTCCAGCCTTCCTCTCTCTGGGCTCTCCTGCGCCCTGCTCGGCGAAGTCGTCCCGATCTCGGTAGGCTCTGACCCGTACCTGCTGGCGCCGACGGGGCTTCTGCCTATCATGACCACCTTCTCGTCGCCTCCAGCCCGGATGTTGTACTTCCCTTCGGGGACCCCGGAGGTGTCCATGACCATCTGATAGCTGCCGTCGGAGCCGGCCCGAACAGCGGTCTCGGCGTCGACCCTCACCGAGACGGTGGTGGCGCCTGGTAGAGCTTCTCCGAAGATCTTGAGGGTGTACCTCCCCGGCGGCACGTCAGACTTCGATACCGACGCGACCCCTCCGCTGGCCCGAACCGGCATCGTAACCCAGATCCCCATCCTCACCCCCACCTTCAGATCGTCCACGTTATTCGCCGCCACCGATAGCCTGTTGGGCCTCTGAGGGATCTGGACGCCGGTGGCCACGTACTCGTACTTGCCGTTGACGACAGGTATATCCATCTCGAAGCTCGACCGCAGCCTCACCTCTTCGCCGGGAGAGGCGACGCCCCTTATGGTCACTGGGTCTCCTGGATTGGGGTTTATGGGGGAGACCTCGAAGGCGGCCATCGGGGAGACCAGGGCGAATAGCAAAAGCAAAAGAAGGGAGAATATCCTCAAACGATCATCACCTCGGTCTGGTTTAGCCCGACGACACCCTCTTCTGAGAGGACGATGGATGTCAGAATGTAGGCTCCTGGCCCCCAGTCATCCTCGGTGATCATGTAGAGCGTAACCTCGCCATCTACTGAATCCTGCAAAGCTGCGGCGCTATCTCTCGGGAAGATCATGAGCATCCTTGCCAAGAGATCCCAGCCGATATCGGAATCTCCCAGAATGCTTAGCGCTTCTTCGTTCCATCTAAGGTTTACTACAGTGCCGGGGCGGGATCCGTCCCCCGTTATATTAAATGTCAGAGCCCGATAGTCCTCGGCCGAGACTATGAAAGTACCGTAGGTGAGGGGACGGCCGTCATATCCGTCGTCCAGCTTGACCTTCACCGCCAACAGGTCCCCTGCAGAGGTAGCAGGGGGGGTGCTCACATCCATATCCGTCTCTGTAACCAACAGAGGCGAAGCGGAGAGGGGCCAGGATGAATTCTCGAAGGCTACGTAAATGGAGTAGATCCCAGCTCCCATCCCCGGAAGGGAGAAGGACGCATCCCCTGTTGAGTTGAGCCGGTAAGGTCCGAAGGTTCCGAAGGTGGCCGTGAAGTTTGCGGGGCCGTCTAAGACGTCGACCGCCCTCATGAAGCTCGAATAAGCGAGATCGTCGACGAAGACTTCTATGGTCTCATTTGCCAGATCTCGCGAGCCGAAGAAGGTGGCGTTTATCATCTGGCTTTCATGGTAGACGGGGTGAGAGGCGAAGGGGTAGGTCCAATTGACGCCGGCTCTGCTGAGGCTGACCATCGGCAATTTTATAGAATTTTCCCCCTGAAGCTCGATCCAGTTTCTATCTGCATTGAGGCTTGTATCATTCGAATAACTGCGGTCTAAAGCGGCGGCTGCACCCGCGCAGAGTAGGCAGAGGCATATGACCATCACTTTGACCACCGCTATCGCGAAAGGCATGACAGCTTGATAGATCAACAGCAATACTTATCTTTTGCTCAGATATTGAGGATCTCAGTCGATGGGGTGTAAGCTCTGACCGATATCAAAGTCGGTGGCCTGATCCGGGTACCCGCCGATCTGCTGATAGCGGCGGCTCTGGTCATCCTCACATTGATCCTAACCTTGGTGGAGTCCATGACCGATCTTTGGGTCCGCGTCCCCGTCGGCCTGATCATGGTCCTCTTCCTCCCCGGCTACGCCCTGATAGCAGCCCTCTTCCCCCGGGACGACGATCTCGACGGTATCGAACGAGCGGCTCTCAGCTTCGGCTTGAGCATCGCCGTCGTCCCCCTGATCGGCCTCGGCTTAAACTACACCCCCTGGGGGATCAGGCTTGCCCCCGTTGTAGTATCCTTATCGATATTCACCATCGCCCTCTTGGCCGCGGCCCACGTTAGAAGGTCGATGCTCCCCCCGGAGGAGAGGTTCCAGGTCCCTTTCCGGCGAAGCCTGAACTCGCTGAAAGAGGAGATCACAACAGACCAGACGAGCCGAGTCGACAAAATTTTGACTGTGGTGCTGGTGATAGCCATAATAAGCTCCATCTCGGCTCTCGTTTACGTCATCGTCACCCCCAAAGAGGGCGAGAAGTTTACCGAGTTCTACATATTAGGGCCCGGAGGTATGGCCTACGACTATCCCACCAGAGTATCTGCCGGTGAGAGGAGCACGGTTATAGTCGGGATAGGAAACCACGAATATCAGCTCACAAACTACACCATCCATCTCGAGTTCAACAACGCCACCATATTGGAGATGGAAGCGACTTTGGACCATAACGAGACCTGGGAGGAGCCGATCAGTTACGTCCTGGATGATCTTGGGGAAGGTCAGAAGCTCCAGTTCTTGCTATACCGGGAGGGGAACTTCACCGCCGCTTACAGGGATCTTCACCTCTGGGTGGACGTATCCGCCCGCGATATATCCGCTCGCGACCTGCCTGAGGAGACGTTAGCCCAGCGGTTCAGACTGATATAAAATTTTGGAGATAGATAGTCATGCAAGCGATAGTTCTGGCAGCAGGGGAAGGAAGCAGGATGCGCCCCCTCACCTTATCGAGGCCCAAGGTGATGGTCCCTGTCGGAGGTAAGCCCTTTCTGGAGCATCTCGTCAGAAGGGCGATCGAATCCGGAACGACAGAGTTCGTATTCGTCGTAGGTTATCGATCTGAGGTCGTAGTTGACCACTTCGAGGACGGCGAAAATTTTGGTGCCGATATAGAGTATGTCCTCCAAAATGAACAGCTCGGCACCGGCCACGCCCTCATGATGGCCGAAGACCTGGCAGAAGAACATTTCTTGGTCCTGAACGGGGATGTACTGACCGATACAACATCCTTGAAGAGGATCGGAGAGTCTGGAGCCGCTGCCGTGGCTGCCAAGAGGGTGGCCGACCCTTCCAGGTACGGTGTCTTCGAGGTCGAAGAAGGCCGTCTCAGATCCGTCGTTGAAAAGAGCCCGTCCCCCCCGTCGAATTTGGCCAACGCTGGAATTTACCTATTTCGACGGAAGATATTCGAGGTGCTCGGAGAGGTTCCCAGGTCCGTCAGGGGCGAATTCGAGCTTACCGACGGCATAAACGCCCTCATTTCTCGAGGAGAAGAGGTGGAGGTGGTAGAAATCCAGGATTGGATCGAGGTCGGAAGGCCCTGGGACCTCTTTGAGGCCAACAAGATCCTCCTCTCGGAGATGGAACCCTCACTCCTCGGCGAGGTCGAGGCAGGCGCCACCCTCCAAGGCAACGTCTCCGTCGGCGAGGGGACGCTGATCAGGTCCGGATCCTACATCGTCGGTCCGGTCATCATAGGCAAAGACTGCGATATAGGCCCGAACTGCTTCATCAGACCTTTCACCTGCATCGGTGATCAGGTGCGGATCGGAAACGCCGTCGAGATCAAAAATAGCTCGATAATGGACGGTACCAACGTAGGCCACCTCAGCTACTTGGGAGACAGCGTCATCGGGTCAGATTGCAATTTCGGGGCCGGAACCATCGTGGCAAACCTGCGCCATGACGGTGCCAACATCCGCTCTTACGTTAAAGAAGAGCTGGCTGATAGCGGGAGACGAAAGCTTGGAGCTATTATGGGCGACGATGTTAAGACCGGGATCAATACGTCCATATATCCGGGGACGGTGATCGAGCCGGGTTACCGGGGACGACCAGCCGAAGTCATGAGAGGACACGTGGAGGTCCGTTCGCACCACTACCGGTAACTCGATCTCATCTTTACCAGTGTTTCCGACGTGGGGTTCTGACCTTTCAATAGGTTCCGCTGGTAATTCCCGGTCGCGTACCCAGATTACTGAATAGCGCTAACTGGTGACGTAATGACTGTTTGGCGGAAAATGAGTCGCTTGAATTCGATTCGAGTGGCGATTTTCAGTAGAACGAGTACGCGACCTAATTCCGAATATCAAGGGGAATTCGTTCCCTACCGTGTAGAAGAGTCAATCCAACCTGCTCATCGGCTTCTCGGTACTGGAATATCCTCTGATCGTAGCTGATACTTGTTGGCTGAAACTCTTCGATTTTGTTCTTGCCTGCAGTTTTGGTAGTCGCCCTATTTTGAGTTGATACAATTAGGAACTACGACAGTTCTCATAAGCTCTTCAATCGTCCAGATATGATCTGTGAGGCCTGCCGCCATGGCAGGCGATCTTGATTTCCAGCGACGTTGGCCATCATTAACTCCGACTCTCAATGATTTAACAGGTCTTGTCAGGTTGTAAATCCAATCCTCCCAGACGCAGGATGTCACAAGCATCTCCTCTTTTTTGGAGAATGATAGTGTTTTTCTAACCATTCGGCCGTTCATCTGCCGCGAGGTCAGATTAGTTCTTTCGACATAAGCTGTGTTAAGACCCATCAGATTGGGAACTTCTTTAGGATCGCCATATACTACTCGGTGAGTGATACCGATTAGCCGTCCACCTGAACGGTGTTTTATTACCTGAAGGCATTTCCACCCAGGTTGTGGTTTTTTACGAGTAGGTGGTCGTCCTAGACCAGAGTATTCCGGTATCTTCCCCCACGTTTCAAGCATTGCTTCCGGATAGCTATCGTTTCCATCGCTAGCTATTGCCGGCGGTTCGGTAGGGTTGCTGCGGTCTTTGATTTGAGACATCATTGCCATAGCAACCTCCTCTTCGTTCTTTCCGATAGCTCTCCCTACTCTCAACCTGGTGTCGATATCTATGGCAGTGCCCCGCCAGAAGCTGCCTCGATCGGGTTCTTCCAAATGTCCACTTTTTCCCCTTTGTGACCCACATAGGTCCACATGGCGTCAAGCTGAACACGAGTCAAAGGATAGTTAGCGAGAAGCAGCGACTCGATCTGTTCTACATGGTTTGATGCTTCGCGAAGCCAGCTCATGACGGTCTCCTCTTTGATTCCCTTGATTCTATGGATGGAGGCAAGACTATTCCTTTCGGCAACCATCGCCAGGCATTCAAGGATCTCTTTGGGATTATGATGCCGACCATAGAACACCGTTCCCTTGTTCTCTACGAAGACTTTCTCGCATGTTGTACATTTCAAACGTTGAGTGCCCTTTCTGGTTCGACCATACTTGACAATATTTCCTTGGTCAACCAGACCGTAATCGGGACAATCTTTGTTCCAGCAGAACGAACCAGCTAATACTAAGCGATTTGCCTTCATTGCTTACCCCGAACATACTATCGATAAAGATGATATATAAACTTAATTGGGGTGGACTACCGCAGTTTTACGGTTCGACGATACTCGTCTTATAGCCTGAATAGTTAAGTTCGCAGATAGTCCGAAGGTCTGCCTTGCATCTTGGTAGATCAAGTACTGCATTTAAATCCCGCCCTTAACCTTCGGATCGACGTTCTGATTGATCTAGGTGTAAGCGTTAGCAAAAACTACCAATGTTTGCTCGATAGACCTCGCCTGAGTATCTGTGGGAGCAAGCTTACACCTAACGGTTAATACCTGATCTATCGCCATGGGAACTTTGATTTTTTCAGCCATAACTATGTTTTGATCCGAAGGAGCAGGGGAATAAGTACGGCCTCCTCCCATGACTAAAGTAGCGGGAATCCGGCCTGATTTCGTCTTGATTTTTCAGTTTTTTCTGATAAAAAAAAAAGTAGATGTTGGTGGTCGCCCCCATTAAAGTGTCAACCTGTTTCAGGTGGCAAAGTTGACGCATCCGATGAGGACAACAACCAGAAAGCTGACGCTTTTGTCTTCCGATCTATTTCTCCCACTAAAAATCCGGTATCTGAATTATACCCCGACCATAAGGTCACTGCAGAAGCGTAACCTCCCCCTGGAGCGATGTTGGGAGGATTCCATTCAAGTTGAACAGACCATGACTGTCCAGGTTGAATAGACGCAGTTTGCTGGTGTAACGCATCCCACCACTTGCCATTAGCGTCTTGGACCGAGTATCCGACCCAGAATGAGTGGGGCTGCGAACCCGTATTCCTGAAATTAACAGTTACTGCAACTGCCTCGTCATAATTGTAGTTTCGGAGTTCGGGCCAGACCACAGAAGTGATCTGTCCATCCACAGGTGTCGAAGCAAAGACCATTAACTTTTGCAACGCTTTAGCGGCGGCTTGACGGACGCCAGAATTCCTATCGTTAGCAACCAAATAATTAAGTGGCTCGATAGATCTAGGATCCCTGGTGTTGCCGAGAGCCTCAGCAGCTGCCTCTCTGATACCTGAGTTCTGATTTGTGACGCCCTCCATTACCTGGTCGAAGTACTCTGGTTTTCCTAATCTGACCAACGAGCCCGCAGAATGAATCCTGACGTTAGGTTGGCGGTCATTGAGAGCTGCGATCAAGGGGTCAACCGCCTTCGGATCGCCGATCTGACCAAGAGCATGAGCTGCATACCCTCGGACAGAACTATGATCATCGTTTAAAGCTGCGATAAGAGGATCAACCGCCCTTAGATCACCAATCTCACCAAGAGCGTAGGCTGAATGAATTCGGAGATCGCGGTTCGAATCCTTAAGGGCTACGATAAGGGGTTCGACCGCCCTTGGATCACCGGTTTCTCCGAGCGCCTTGGCCGCATTCTTTTGAACATCTGGTTGCCCGTACTTCAAATCAAGAATGAGATCGTCTACCTCATCCGCGGTGGCCGGTATCGCCACCGCCGCTATCACGACCATGGCTGCCAATATCAACTTCAAACTCATTTTAGTCTCCCCTCCTTAGGTAGAAGTTATCTTGGTAGAGATTATCCCGACAGGCAAAAAGTGTTTCGGCAATAAAAATTACTGGTAATAGGATGCTTCGGTGGGGATCTGAACCCCAGTCGCGGGAGTGAGAGTCCCGCATGATTGGCCGAGCTACACTACTGGAGCGTTGCGAACGCCCCCTGTTGGGGTGCCTTTTGGTCGGCCTTCTACCATTTAACCCTTTTGCCTCCCTAGATGGGGGTAAGGGCATATCTCCCCGAGGACGCAGTTGGGGCAGAGGGGCGAGCGGGCCTTGCAGACCGCTCTTCCGTGGCGTATCAGGTTGACGTGAAAGGAGCACCTCTTATCCTGGGGTGTGATCTCCTCCAGGACCCTCTCCGCCTCATCGATGGCGGCGTCCTCCGGGACGAAGCCGAGCCTCCGAGATAGGCGGTTGACGTGGGTGTCGACGGGGATGAAGGGCATGGAAAAGCCGAAGAGGAGGACGACGGCGGCGGTCTTGGGGCCGACCCCGGGGAGGGTGAGGAGGTATTCGCGGGCCTCCTGGGGGTCCAGGCCCGCCAGGAAGTCTAGCTCAATGGGATCGTCCGTCCCGGTCGCGTCATATCCGGCCGCCTCTCCGCCCTCCTCCTTCCTTTCCCCAGCCTCCTCGATCTCCCTCCCGCCTCTCCTCTCCCTTATCTTCTCCAGCGCCTCTTTGATCCTCCGGGTCTTTATGTTGGCGAGCCCTCCGCAGCGGATCAGTCCGGCGACCTCCTCATCGGAGGCGGCGAGGAGCGGACCGTAGTCGGGGTACCTCCTCTTGAGGTTATCGAAGGCCCGGTGAGCGTTGGCGGAGGTGGTATTCTGGGAGAGGATCGTCTGGACGAGGATGTCGATGGGACCCAGCCCCCGGCTCTGGGGGACCCCGTATTCCTCCTCCAGGATCTCGATGGCCCGGCGGAGGCGGCGGATCTCAGGCTCACCGTCTCGGCCGCCCCCAGGGTTCTGATGGGCTTTCTGGTCTGCAGGGATCATCCTTCCTCCCCGTCGCCTCAGTAGATCAATAACCTGACGCTGGGGTAAGGGACGGCTCCGCCGCTCCATGGAAAAATTATTAGCCGAAGGGGGTCGATGATCTGGTGATGGATCTCAGCTACCTCCGCCTCGAGGCGATAGCCTTCAGCGACCTCTACCCCTTCCTCATATCGATCCTCATCGGGGCCCTCATCGGGACGGAGAGGGAGAGGGACCTGCTGGAGAAGAAGAAGCGTGGGGTAGCAGGGCTGCGGACCTTCATCCTCATCTCCCTTCTCGGGACCATCTCCGCCCATCTCGCGGCCGTCTACGGGACAGCCTTCATCATCATCGCCTTCGCCAGCTTCGCCCTCATGGTGGCCGTCGGCTACGCCGCCAGCGCGACCAACCTCGGGAGGCTAGACTTCACATCGGAGGTGGCGGCGGTCATAGCCTTCACCCTGGGGGCGCTCTGCTACTCCCCCGAGACGGCGATGCTCTCCATAGCCCTGGCGATCCTCGTCACCGCGATCCTGGCGGTGAAGAAGACCGCCCACCGGTACGTGGAGACGATCAGGCAGGAGGAGCTCCTCGACACCCTGAAGATGGCTACAGTGGCCCTGGTGATCCTCCCCCTTCTCCCCAACGTACCCCTCGATCCCTTGGGGGTCTTGAACCCGCGAAACATCTGGCTGATGGTCGTCCTCGTCAGCCTGATAGGGTTCGTCGGCTACTTCATGATCCGGATCTTCGGGACGGATAAGGGGCTCACCATCACCGGCGCTCTGGGGGGGCTGGTATCCAGCACCGCCGTCGCCACCACCATGGCGGCGGAGGCCCGGGCCCATAGAGAGGTGATCCCCTCAGCGGTCTTCGCCACCACCATCGCCAGCTGCACCATGTTTCCCCGGATCCTCCTGGAGGTCTTCGTCGTCAACAGGGCCCTCTTCTTCCCCCTCCTCATCCCCATGGCGAGCATGACCGCCGTCGGGGTAGCCATGGCCCTCCTCATCTATAGGAAGAGGGAGACTATAGAGACGAAGGTCGAGCTCTCCGACCCCTTCAGGCTCTCCCCCGCCCTCAAGTTCGGGGCCTTCTTCGCCTTCGTCCTCCTCGTCTCGAAGGTCGCTACCACCAGCTTCGGGGATGCCGGGACCTACGCCGCCAGCGTAGTCGCCGGCCTCGCCGACGTCGACGCCATAACCCTCTCCCTGGCGACCCTTGCCAGGACCTCCCAGATGGACGAGGGGGTGGCGGTGGCGGCGATAACCCTAGCCGCCATCACCAACACCCTGGTGAAGCTCGGCATCACCTTCATCCTCGGCTCAAAGGAGTTCGGCCTTCGGGTCGCCACGATATTCGTCCCAATAATCGGCGTGGGGCTTCTGGCGATCCTCTTCCTCCTCCTTTAGGAGGAGTAGGGCTAATCCCCGCCTTGTAAGCGATATAAAAAAATTGCCCTCATATACCCTCCTGATCGAGGCTTCGCAGGTAGACGCCGAGGAGGCAGACGGCGTCATCGGGGCCCATCTGGTCGAAGAGGTCGCAGGGAGTTGCCCGGTAGCAGGGGAGGTGGTGGATGGCGCAGACCGCCTCGTCTCCCAAGAATGAGAGGTGGGGACACCTCTCTTTCGCCGGCTTTCTTAGTGCCGGCGCAGGGTCGTCGGGATTGACGGTCCCGTCGGGACGTATCGATCCCGGGTCAATTATCATCACGTCGAGGTTGAGGCAGCACAGTCCGCACCGGATGCATATCATAATATGGCCCCCGGCCTCAGGGCCGGTCTTCGGCCGACGCCCGGCGATTGGACGATCCGGGGTCGGAATCTACCGTCGAGATGGGCGAGGCTCTAGGAGGAGATGGCAGCCTAATTTATCCGGGCCACCGCCGCCACCTGGTCACCGGGCTTCAGCCGCATGATCCGTACGCCCTGGGTCGAACGCCCCTGGATCCTGATGTCGGAGGCAGGGATCCTGATCATCTGTCCCTCCTTTGTCGTGATCATCAGTTCGTCATCCTCGGAGACGGTCCGGGAGGCGACGACCTCTCCCTTCTTCGATTCAATATTCTTCATCCCCTTGCCGCCCCTCCGGTGAGCTGAGTACTCTGAGAGCTCCGTCCTCTTGCCGTAACCTTCCCTGGTGACGGTGAGGAGGGCGGCCCCCGGCCGGACTACGTCCATGCAGATCACCTCGTCTCCAGCCGAAAGGGAGATCCCCCGGACCCCCATCGACCCCCGGTTGCTCGGCCGGACGTCCCCTTCGTTGAACCTGATCGCCTTACCGTGAGCCGTGGCCAGGATGAGATCTTGGTCGCCGCTGGTGAGCCGTGCGGCGATGAGGCCGTCGCCCCGGAGGTTTACGGCCTTGATCCCCCCCTTCCTCGGGTTGCTGTAGGCCCGGATCGGGGTCTTGACGACCTGCCCCTTCGATGTCGCCATGACGATGTACCCCTCGGAGTCGAAGCTCTTTACCGGTATAGCCTCGGTGATCCTCTCGTCCGCCTCGAGCTGCAGCAAATTGACGATCGACTTGCCGCGAGCGGTCCTGCCGAAGGAGGGGACGTCGAAGACCCGGAGCCAGTGGGCTTTCCCCATGTCGGTGAAGAAGATGATGTACTCGTGGGTGGTGGCGACGAAGAGGTCGGTGACGAAGTCCTCGCTCTTCGTATCGGCCCCGATGACGCCTTTGCCCCCCCGCCTCTGCTGGCGGTAGGCGGAGAGGGGCTGCCTCTTGATGTAGCCGTCGCTCGTTATCGTCACCGCCACCTCCTCCTCCTGGATCAGGTCCTCCAGGTCGATATCTCCCTCCGCCTCGATGATCGCCGTCCTCCTCGGGTCGCCGTACTTTCCGACGAGCTCCGCCAGCTCCTGCTTAATGATCTTGCGGACCTCTCCCGGATCGGCGAGGATCTCCCTGAATCTGGCGATCGCCACCTCCAGGTCCATCTCCTCGGACCTGATCTTCCCCTGTTCTAGGGCGGTGAGCCTCTGGAGCCTCATATCCAGGATCGCCTTCGTCTGCTCTTCGGTGAGATCGAAGGCGCCTGTGAGGGCCACCCTCGCCTCCGCCGGCGACTCCGCCGCCCGGATAAGCCTTATCACCTCGTCGATATTCTCGAGGGCGACGAGGAGCCCCGCCAGGATGTGGGCCCGCTTCTCCGCCCGGTCGAGGTCGAAACGGGTCCTCCTCTCGATAACCTCGGTCCGGTGGGATATGTACTCCTCCAGGATAACCCGGAGGGGGAGGGTCACCGGCTGGCCGTCGACGAGGACGACGTTGATGATGCTGTAAGAGGTCTCCAGCTGGGTCTGGCGGTGGAGCTGGTTTAATACCACCTCCGGGTTGACCCCGGACCGGAGTTCGACGACTAGCCTGATACCATCCCGGTCCGACTCGTCCCGCAGGTCTGAGATCCCGTCGACCCTCTCCGCCTTAATCAGGTCGGCGATCGTCTCCACCACCTTCGCCTTGTTCACCTGGTAGGGGAGCTCCGCCACGATGATCTTCGGCCTCTCTCCCCGCTCGATCACCGACTTGGCCCGCAGCTTGATGATCCCCCTTCCGGTGGCGTAGGCCGCCTCGATCCCGCAGCTTCCCAGGATGTAGCCCCCGGTGGGAAAGTCGGGGCCGGGGATCTCCTCCATCAGGTCTTCTAAGGTCGAATCGGGATCGTCGATTAGCCTCGTTATCGCCCCGGCGACCTCGCTCAAGTTGTGGGGGGGGACGTTCGTCGCCATCCCCACGGCGATCCCGGCGGATCCGTTGAGGAGGAGGTTTGGAATCTTCGAAGGGAGGACCGTCGGCTCCTTGAGGGAGTCGTCGTAGTTGGGGACGAAGTCGACGGTATCCTTCTCGATCTCCGCCAGCATCTCCCCTGCTATCTCCGAGAGGCGCACCTCGGTGTACCTCATCGCCGCGGCGGGATCGCCGTCGACGGATCCGAAGTTACCCTGGCCGTCGATGAGGGGGTAGCGCATCGAGAAGTCCTGGGCCATCCTGACCATCGTCTCGTAGATGGCGGCGTCTCCGTGGGGGTGGTACTTACCCATCACGTCACCGACGACCCTAGCCGACTTCTTGTAAGGCTGGTCAAAGGTCATCCCCTGCTCGTACATGGCGTAAAGGATCCGGCGGTGGACCGGCTTCAGGCCGTCCCGGACGTCGGGGAGGGCCCTGCCTACGATGACGCTCATGGCGTAATCTATGTATGAGGACTTCATCTCCGAGGTAATGTCGACATCTATCTCCGTCATCGTCTCACCTCATACGTCCAGGTTCCTCACGTCCCTCGCGTGAGCCTCGATGAACTCGCGCCGGGGCTCCACCTTCTCCCCCATCAGTATCGAGAAGATCTCGTCCGCCTCCATGGCGTCCTCCAGGGTCACCTTCAGCATCGTCCTCTTCTCCGGGTCCATAGTCGTCTCCCAGAGCTGCTCGGGGTTCATCTCTCCGAGGCCCTTGTACCTCTGGATCTGGGCCTTCGTCCCCGCCGCCTCCAGGATCCGGGCCAGCTCCGCCTCGGAGTAGGCGTAGCTGGCGGACTTTCCCCTCTTGATCAGGTAGAGGGGCGGCTGGGCGATGTAGACGTATCCCGCCTCGACTAGCTCCCTCATGTACCGGTAGAAGAAGGTGAGGAGGAGCGTCCTTATATGGGAGCCGTCGACGTCGGCATCCGTCATTATCACCACCTTCCGGTACCTCGCCCGGTCGAGCTGGAAGTCGTCTCCGATCCCGGTCCCCAGGGCGGTGATGATGTTTCGGATCTCGTTGTTCTTCAGGATCTTGTCGAGCCTCGCCCTCTCGACGTTCAGGATCTTACCCCGGAGGGGGAGGATCGCCTGAAAGTGCCTGTTCCTCCCCTGCTTGGCAGAGCCGCCCGCCGACTCCCCCTCTACGATGTAGATCTCCGAGAGGTTGGGGTCTTTTTCAGCGCAGTCGGCGAGCTTTCCGGGGAGGCCCCCGGAGCTGAGGGCGTTCTTTCTTCTGGTAAGCTCCCTTGCCTTCCTCGCCGCGATCCTCGCCCGGTAAGCCTGGGTCGCCTTGTCTATGATCTTGTTTATGACGAGGGGGTTCTCCTCGAAGAACTCGGATAGACCCTCGGAGACGAGGGAGGAGACGATCCCGCCTATGGCGCTGTTGCCGAGCTTCGTCTTCGTCTGCCCCTCGAACTGGGGGTCTGAGAGCCTGACGCTTATGACGGCGACGAGCCCCTCCCGGAGGTCGTCCCCGGTGAGCTTGGTATCGTCCTTGAGGATCTTGTTCTCCCTCGCGTACTCGTTCGTCGTCTTGGTGAGGGCGGTCCTGAAGCCCGATAGGTGGGTCCCTCCCTCTCTCGTATTTATGTTGTTGGCGAAGGATAGGACGATCTCGTTGTAGGTGTTGTTGTACTGGAGCGCCACCTCGACGGAGGTCCCCTCCTTCTCCCGGGAGAAGTATATGGGGGGGGTGTGGAGGAGGTCCTTGTTCTTGTTCAGGTGCTCGACGAAGGAGACGATCCCCCCCTCATAGAGGTACTCTCTCCTCTTCGCCATCTTCTCATCCTCGATCGTTATCTTCAGGCCGCGGTTGAGGAAGGCGAGCTCCCGCAGCCTGTTCGCCAGGGTCTCGAAGCTGAAGTCGACGGTCTCGAAGATCTCGGGGTCGGGCTTGAACCTGACCCGGGTTCCGGTGTGGTCGGAGACGCCGCGGACCTCCAGGTCGGAGGCAGGCCTTCCCCGCTGGTACCTCTGCCAATAGATGAGGCTATTTCTCCTCACCTCCACCTCGAGCCACTCGGAGAGGGCGTTTACAACGGAGACCCCAACGCCGTGGAGGCCGCCGGATACCTTGTAAGATTTGTGGTCGAACTTTCCCCCGGCGTGGAGCTTCGTCATGACGATCTCGAGGGCTGGCTTCTTGTAATGCTCGTGGATGTCCACGGGGATCCCCCTACCGTCGTCCCCGACCGAGGCGGTGCCGTCGGCGTGGAGGACTAAGTTAATCTGCGAGCACCTGCCAGCCATGGCTTCGTCTATGCTGTTGTCCACCACCTCGTAGACGAGATGGTGAAGCCCCGCAGCGTTGGTGCTTCCCACGTACATGGCTGGCCGTCGTCTGACGGCGTCGAGCCCCTCCAGAACCTGGATGGTGCTCGCGTCGTACTCTTCGATTACTTCGCTCAAGACCGGATTTACCCCCGATTACATAAATAACCCACAATCAAATTATCGCATTATATATAACTGTTTGCACGAAATAATCGCCAACCAGCAGCTGCGAGATTTTGATTCTACGTGTTTTATTCTAATATCATTTTATCTGACCGTCTCCGACGCCGGAGGGGACGGACCGCCCCCTCGATCGGCAGGCAGGAAGGTACAGGTTTCCCTCCCGATACTTAGCCTTAACTGACCTTCTGGCCTACCCTGCCGGCGGAGAGATCGCCCTCGTACAAAAAGGCGGCTTGAGGTCAACCCGGAGGCGGGGGCTATAAAGGACCTCAGGCGGGTACGAACTTCGTCCCGTAGTAGATTATCCCCCGGTCCCCATCCCTCCCCAGGATCCTGAAGACGGGCTTGACCCTCATCCCGATCTCTATCTCCGACGGGCTGCAGATCACCTGCCCCGTCAGCCTCGGCCCCTCCGCCAGCTCTATTATGGCGAGGTTGTAGGGGGTCTGCCTCTTGAAGTCGTCGGTGGCGTTGTAGATGGTGGTGTAGGTGACGACCTTCCCTTCGCCCCCGAACTTGTGATCCTCCATCCTCGCCTCCCTCCGGCATGTGGGGCAGATCGTCCGGGGGGGGAAGTAGTACTCGTTGCAGTTTTTGCAGTGGGTCCCCACCAGGTTGTACCTTTGGGGCATATGTCTCCAGAATCTCGGCACTGTGGACAACTTCTCACCTCGACATTACGTGGACTATCGCCGTCCCGCCGCACCCGCCGACGTTGTGGGTGAGGCCGACCTCGGCGCCCTCCACCTGCCTCTTGCCAGCCTCCCCGCGGAGCTGGAGGACTATCTCGTAGGCCTGTTTGATCCCGGTGGCCCCCACGGGATGGCCGCAGGCCTTGAGGCCTCCCGACGTGTTGACGGGGATATCACCGTCGATGGCGGTGACCCCTTCGATGACGGCCCTCCCTCCCTCTCCCTTCTCGACGAAACCGAGATCCTCGATCGCCACGATCTCCCCTATGGTGAAGGCATCGTGGACCTCCGCGAGGTCGACGTCCTTCACCTCTATCCCTGACATATCGAAGGCCTTCCTGGAGGCGGATACCGTGGCGTCCAGGGTCGTAATATCCCTCCGGTCGTGGAGGGCGAGGGTGTCGCTAGCCTGGGCAGCCGCCAGGATCCGGATGGGTCCATCGGAGTACTTCCTGGCCACCTCTGTCGGAGCCAGGACGACGGCAGCAGCACCGTCGGTGATCGGCGAGCAGTCCAGGACCCGGAGGGGATCTGCGACGAGAGGGGATCGGAGGACGTCGTCGATGGTGATCTCCATCTGGTATTGGGATATGGGGTTGTTGCAGCCGTTCTGGTGGTTCTTGACGGCGACGGCGGCGAGCTCCTCTCGGGTCGTGCCGTACCGGTGGATGTGGAGCCGCGCTATCATGGCGTAGAGGGCGGGGAAGGTCGCCCCAAAGAAGCACTCCCACTCCCGCGTCGGCGGCGACCCCGCCGGTGACGTCGGTCATCTTCTCTACCCCGGCGGCGATGACTACGTCGGAGTAGCCGCTGGCCACCGCCAGCACCCCCTGCCTCAGGGCGAGACCCCCTGAGGCGCAGGCGGCCTCGACCCTGGTGCTGGGGACGTGGAGGCGGGAGAGGCCGGCGCAGTCGGATATCAGGGCGCCTATATGCTCTTGCGAGACGAACTGGCCGCCGCTCATATTCCCGACGTAGAGGCCGTCGATCTCCTCTCCGCTGACGTTCGCGTCCTCCAGGGCCATGATCCCGGTCTCCACCACCAGGTCCCGGAGGGAGTCGTCCCAACGCTCCCCAAACTTGGTGCAGCCAGCTCCGATAATCGATACAGATCTCATGGTATCACAGCCGCAGCTTTCCCTTGTGCTTTGTATAGACGGCGTAGTCGAGGTGGACTACGTCCTCGAAGTAATCCCTCACCTTAGGCGCCCGATCCCGAATATCGTCTATGGCGTCTTTCACCCTTATGCTGAAGGCGTCGCTTCCAGCCCCGGATCCGAAGCTGGCGAGGAATATCCTCTCCCCCGGCTTCGCGACGTCCAGGGTAGCGGCGAGGCCTATAAGGCTCGATCCTGAGTAGGTGTTCCCTATCCAGGGGACGACGAGCCCCGGCTCGGTCTGATCTCTTGAAAAGCCGAGCCTTTTAGCGACCCGTGCGGGGAACTTGCCGTTGGGCTGGTGGAATACGGCGTAGTCGTAATCTTCGGGGCTGGTCTTCATCTTCTCCAGCAGCCCCCGGGCGGCGGAGGTGACGTGCTTGAAGTAGCCCGGCTCCCCGGTGAACCTCCCTCCGTGCTCTGGGTAGGCCATCCCCTCCCGCCTCCAGAAGTCGGGGGTGTCGGTGGTGAAGGAGTAGAACCCCTCGATCTCCGCCGCGAGGTCTTCGCGGCCGATGATGAAGGCGGCTCCGCCGGCGGCGGCGGTGTACTCCAGGGCGTCCCCCGGAGCACCCTGACTGGTGTCGGCGCCTATCGCGAGGCCCAGGTCGATCAGCTCCGAGGAGACGAGACCGATGCAGGCCTGGACCGCTGCGGTCCCCGCCTTGCAGGCGAACTCGAAGTCGGCGGCCGTAAGCTCGTGGTTCACGCCGATCGCCTCCCCGACTATCGTCCCCGTCGGCTTTACTGCGTATGGGTGGCTCTCGGACCCGGCGTAGATCGCCCCGATCCTGGCCGGATCGATGGATGCCCGCCTAACGGCGTTCCTCGACGCCTCCACGGCGATGGTCACAGCGTCCTCGTCGATGTCGGGGACGGACTTCTGGATCACGTTGAGGCTCTTTGCCATATCCTCTCTCTCGCCCCAGACCCTGGCGATCTCCTCGGCCCGTATCCTGTATCTGGGTATGTACACTCCATAGCTTACTATTCCCGCCGGCATTGCATCACCTCTTATGGAGATTGGCCGCCAGATCCTCGACAGAGATCTTGGTGGCGAGGAGGGGTATCCTCTCCAACTCTGCGATCCTCCTGGCGACGCCGTCCACCTCGGCAGGGTCGACCCCCTGAAGGATCACGGCACCGGGTTTGAGATGGCTGACCCTCACCGCCACCATCGGAGACCTCCCCGTGGTGACCCCGGTGAATATGAGGGCCCGGGCGGTGCTCCTGCCGTATATCCTGTGAAATTGGTCGGGAAGAAGCTCTAAAATCGCCTTCAAGCTGTCGATGATAGTATAACCGTATATGGAGACGTCGGCGTCGCCGCAGACTACGCAGGCGCCGATCATATCCCCAAACTCTGTGAGCGAAAACGGCTCGATGTATTCGCAGACGGAGCAGATCCGTCCGAAGGACCCTCCGTCACTGAGCATGGCGCAGTAGTTCCGGGCGGTCCCGCTCCCACGAAATTCGTCGATGGCCAAGAGGGCATCGATGATCTTGCTGACGATGAGGATCCCCGGGGATCTACGTCTTCCGCTTTCGTAATCGCTTATCACGGATGGCGAGATCCCCAGGTGGTTGGAAAGCTCAGTCTGGGTGACGCCGAAGTTCCTCCGCCACTTCTTCAGCGTCTCGCCGGGATTCTGCGATAGAGTGATTTCACCAGCCATCTTCTCTGCGAGAAGTCCTCGAATATCTGAGATATCCCCCCCGGCCGACATGGAGCTGAGAGGGGCCTCCTTAGAATATAAAGTTAACGAAGAGGAGTTCGTCATATGACGAGATAGATCGATCTCCGATAAAACGAGGATGCGCCGACCGGGATTCGAACCCGGGTTTTGGGCTTGCTCCGCGATCTATGCCGCTTGGAAGGCCCAAGTCATAACCACTAGACCATCGGCGCTCAGGTCCCCCACCGCCTGGTGGAACTTAACGTTTTCGATCCGCAGGTGCGCCACCATCCCGGGGGCGGGATCCCGGCCGCGAGCCCCCTGGGAGGCTTGCGCCAGCAGAAAGGGTCGGTTGATGGCGATGGCCTCCATATAGGATATATCTTGAGAAAAACGCATCCGCCGCGACGCAGGGTTAGATAGTTTGATATATCTGGGATATCTGAGAACTGCGGCGTTGACGAATTTTTTCCCGGAGGGAAAGTGATCTTGAATCTGCTTATAGTGGCGATCTGGCTGATGCTCCCCGCTTACCTGCCCAACAACTTCGCCGCCTTCTTCGGCGGAGGAAGGCCCCTCGATTTTGGGAGAACCTTCTCCGACGGCCGCCGGATCCTCGGCGACGGCAAGACCTTCCGGGGGACTATCATCGGCGTCCTGGGGGGGGTGGGGGTGGGGATCGCCCTATCTTCGATCGCTCTCTTCAGGCCTGACCTAGACCTTCCACAGTTCGGGTCCGGATATGAGATGATCCCCGTCCTGCTCGGCCTTTCCCTGGGGGCGATGGCGGGAGACATCGTCGCCAGCTTCTTCAAGAGGAGGATGGGGATGGAGAGGGGTGCCGCCCTCTTCCTCGTCGATCAGCTCGACTTTGTAATAGGAAGCTGGGCTCTCACCTTCCTCCTGGCCCCGGTCTGGTTCTCCGAGAACTTCACCCTTGAGGTGATGTTGGTCGTGCTGATCGTAACCCCGGTCCTCCACAGGGCAACCAACATAATAGGATATAAGATGAAGGCGAAGAAGGAGCCCTGGTGAGGGCGCCAGATCCTCCCGAGGGATCGAAGGAGTACGCCGGGTGGTATTCGCCTTTATCCTGGAGTTAACCATTTTTCTCGATAATATGTCGGCTTTTTATCGATAATAACCTGTCATCCTCGGCCAGATCCGTATGAAAATAGCCTTTAAGTCTGGTTTTTTTTTATTCTAGCCATTAATTCTACCTCTTCCATCCTCTCAGACCCGCAAAAACCGGGAAAAGAAACGTAAATGCGGTTCGCATTACCATTTCGAAAGCTTTATAAGTCCAGTAACCGATACTCAGTGCGTTACTGGCCAAATTTTTCATAGATTACTATGATTTGGCAAGAATGAAAAAGGAGGAGAGCAAATGGACATGGTTAGCATGGGGCTCCTAGCCGCGATGGGCGCCCTTGCAACGATAGCCGGAACAAGTGAGGACTTAGAGTCCGATGTGGGTTCTCAGAGCAATCCCAACTCACAGGTCCAGTTGGCAGCTCAGGTGGGTCACACCCACAGGATTTACAACAAGGCCATATCTGGAGAGCCACCATCGAACGCTCTTTACGCCGCCCTTGCCGCAGTTACAGCCAGCGTCTTGATGTCCGATGTGTACGGGATGAACGCGTTTTTCTCAATTGCAGTCGGCGCTCTTGTCGCTGCTGTATTCAATGGGATCCTTTCCATGACTTCGTACATGGGGAGGAATGCGAGCCAGGCGCGTTTCGATCAGTACATCTATCTGGACGTCCTGCGCAGCCACACTACTACCATAATGGCACATGCATACATAACAGCCTTCTGCGTTGTCGCGATATCGTACATCATGACCGCCCCCTGGCTTCCGATACAGCACCCATTCCCCCTGCCAGTCATCGCCTTCATCTGGGGGCTAGCCCTCGGAGCTATAGGCTCGTCTACTGGCGACGTCCACTATGGGGCTGAAAGGCAGTTTCAGCAGTATCCCTTCGGGGCCGGCCTCAACGCCGCAAACTCCGGGGACATAGTGACGAAGGGCGAGGCGGGGCTGAGAAGCTCGATCGACAACGCCTGGTTCTGCGCCAAGTTCGGAGGTCCGGTCACCGGATTGGCCTTCGGTCTTATCGTATTCCTGGACAACTGGCGGACCACCGTCTTCGATCCAGCCACCCAGGGGTGGTATGCGGTCTTGATCGGAATTTTGATCGTGATTTTGCTCAACATCGGCAACAGGCTGCTTGAGATCAGAGCGAAGAAGATGTATGGGCCCTATCCCGAGTATGCGGGGGAGATCAAGGCATGAGCACCTTTGACGCAACCACTTTAGTTTACGTATTTCAGATCATTATCGGCGGGCTTCTTGTAGGCGTAGGCGTCCACTTCGTTCCCGTCGGAGGCGCTCCGGCGGCCATGGCCCAGGCCACAGGCGTCGGTACCGGGACGGTCCAGCTGGCTACGGGGTCGGGACTCACCGGCCTGATATCCGCCGGCCTGATGATGAGCGTCGCCCCGGATAATATGCTACTGATAGTCATGAGCGGTGCCGTCGGCGCCATGATCATGATCAACGTCACGATGCTCGTTGGAAACTGGTCATACGTCTACGCCGTCGGGGTTCCGCCGGTCTCAGGTAAGGTCGACTACGACCCGATAACCAAAGACCCGCAACCACCGTACATAGCCCCGGGAACTGTCGGTCACGGGGTTCCCACCGTCAGCTACGTCAGCGGGACGATAGGGGGTCTGATGGGCGGGGCCGGAGGTTCGCTGATCTACTACGCCCTGATGAATATCAACGGCATCTCGGGGCTCAGCGCCTTCTTCGCCATTGGGATCTTCGTGGTCAACGCCGTCATAGCCTCCTACAACATCCAGGGGACTATCGAAGGGTTCCACGACCCGAAGTTCAAGCGGCTTCCCAAGGCGATCCAGTCATGCTTCGTCGCAACGCTCATTATTGGTATATTTGCTGTATTAATCCACGGAGGTGTCTGAAATGAGCGTCGCAGCAGGAGGAGGCGAGTCTAAGATCGACAAGACCAAGCTGACAATGTATGGCGTAGGCGGTGGGATTCTTGGGATGTATCTCGCCCACGTTCTGAATATGTTAACTGGGACCGGATACTTCTCGTTCCTGGCGGGCCTTGGGGCCATCGCCGCCGTCGTGATGGGCGCCGACGCCGTCAGAAGGGTCTGTGCCTACGGCATAGGGACCGGGGTTCCGTCCATCGGCATGATGGCGATGGGGATGGGGCTTGTAGCAGCTATGTTCGGCCTCGCCATCGCCGGAGTTGCGGGACCGATCATCGGCGTGGCCATCGCGATGGGCTTCGGTTATCTTATGGGAATCCTAGCCAATAAAGTCATCAAGATGAACATACCGGTGATGGAAGAGGTTCTGATGAGCCTCGGTGCAGCCGGAGCTATAGTTATCCTCAGCTTGAGCGTCGTGATATCCGGAGAGATAAACTATTTGGATATGCTCAACGACGTGGTATTTACCGGATACATAGCGATAGTCTTCATAGCCGGTGCTCTGGCCATACTCCAGCCCTTCAACGCGAACCTCGGACCCGACGAGACTCAGGACAGGACCCTGGTCCTGGCCATATCTACGGGAGCTCTCGGGATGTTCGCGGCAGGGATCGGCTCTCTTATTACGGTGGGGGTCGGTGGAGGTGTCCTGACTATGCTGATCGCCGCCGCCATCTGGCTGAAGGCCTTCCTCTGGTTCTTCAAGCTCGTCAAGAGGGACTCGGCAGGGGTCGTCGGTACCGGTCTACTTCCTGAAGGAGGTCTGTAGATGGGAATAGTCAGAGCTGGCCCAGCGGATCTGCATCTGGTCTTCGATCCGCTGGAGGGGATGATCGCAGAGGAGAGAGAAGACGTCATTCAATTCGCTCTGGACCCGATAATGGAGCAGATCGAGATCATCGACAAGGTCGCCGACGATCTGGTCAACTCCCTCGCTCCGGATGCGCCCCTCCTCAACTCTTACAAGGGAAGAGATGGTGCAAGCTTCATGGCGGGCGTTGCCACCAACATTTGGTACGGGTTGATAGTCGGCCTGGTCGTCGCCTTTGTGTACGTCTTCTCCCATGGAGGTGCATTCTAAATGGCCAACAAAGTTAAACCGACCGATCCCTGGCCCTGGATGACCGGGGAGTATGAGGTCGGAAACCCCGAGAGCCCCGTCGTCGTCTGTACCTGCGGCTCCCACATGAACAACGCTCCCTTCCTCGATGCAGGAGCAGCCCTCGTCGGTCCCTGCAAGACCGAGAACATCGGGATCGAGAAGATGGTGGCGAATATCGTCTCCAACCCCAACATCAGGTTCCTGATAATCACGGGGATGGAGGTTAAGGGCCACATAACAGGACAGGCGATAGAGGCCTTCGCAGAGAGCGGGATCAACCAGGAGGGAAGGATCATCGGTGCCACGGGCGCCATACCCTTCATTCAGAACCTGACCCCGGAATCCATCGAGAGGTTCAAGGAGCAGATCACGACGATCAACATCGTCGATACCGAAGACACTGGGACCATCGTCTCCAAGATAAAAGAGTGCGTCTCCAAGGACCCGGGGGCCCTCGACGTGGAGGCGATGGCGATAGAGATATCCGAAGGTGAGGAGGCGGAGGCTGCCCACGGACTGCGCCCCATGGCGGCGGAGATCGCCAACATTCGGGCTAGGATGAGGCAGATAGAGGCCAATGTCACCAACATGGGCCTACAAAACAAGTACGCTGCAGGCATCTACGCCGGGAAGATCGAGGGTATAGTGATGGGGATCACCATCGTTCTCGTCCTCTTCGGGATGATCATGTGGATGGGAGGTATGTGAGATGGTAGACGAGGAGATTAAGACCAAAGAGGTCGAAGAGGTGGCCCCAGAGGTCGAAGAGGCGGCCCCAGAGGTTGAAGAGGCGGTCCCAGAGGTGAAACCCATAACTGCCGAGATACCCTACGGCAAGGGCCTCCCTACCGTCTTGATCCCTTTCATGGGACCTTTTCATGAGATCACCGAGAGCATTTCGTATAGAGGGCAGCTGATAGCGAGAGATCAGAAGCTCAGCTCGAGCGTCAACGCCGCTATGCCCATAGGGGCGTCCATCGGCTTCTTCTTTGCGCTTCTGATGGTCCTGTTGCCCATCTACTTCATGACCTGAGGTGATACTATCATGGCTCAAGATAATCGGGAAGTAGTGCCCAGCGTTGTAGTGGACCAGGACCAGTACACCCAGGTCCTGGAGAAGCTGGCAAAGATCGATAAGAAGATCGAGTTCGTTAGCGCGGAGATGGCCCAGAGGCAGGGCAAGAAGCTCGGCAGAGATATTGGCATCCTCTACGGAGCCTGTGGGGGATTGATCATAGTGCTGGCATACTATCTGCTGGCGTATGGATTGGGGGTTTGACATGTTCAAATTTGACAAGAAGCAAGAGGTGTTCGAGTTCGGCAAGATCAAGGTGGGAGGTCAGCCCGGAGAGTACCCCACCGTCTGTATAGGAACGATGTTCTATTCCCGGCACAAGATTGTGACCGATGAGGACAAGGGGCTCTTTGACGTCGCCGCCGCGGAGAAGCTCTGGAAAGAGCAAGAAGAGATGAGCGACACCACCGGAAACCCCTGTTTCAACCAGATCGTCGCCGAGACGGATGAGGCTATGGCCAAGTACCTGGACTGGTTCGTCGATATATCCGACGCACCCTTCCTGGTGGACTCGAGCGCCCCGAGCGTCCGGGGTTTCGGCGTCAAGTACGCCACCGATATCGGGGTCGCCGACAGGGCGATCCACAACTCCATCAACGCCTCCATCACCGCTGAGGAGTTCCAGGCGGTCAAGGAGAGCGACCTCGACGCCGCCATAGTCCTGGCCTTCAACGCCATCGACGCCACCACCCAGGGGAAGATGGACGTCCTAACGAAGGCCGCAGGAGGCGCGGAGAAGGGGATGCTCGACTACGCCGCCGAGGCGGGGATCACCAGGCCCCTCATCGACGTCGCCGCCATGCCCCTGGGCAACGGCTCCGGCGCCACCATTAGGGCTGGGATAGCCGTCAAGGCGATCCTGGGCCTCCCCGTCGGCGCAGGCTACCACAACGGTGCCTCCGCCTGGGACTGGATGAAGAAGTACAAGAAGGTCAACAAGGCAGCCTTCCCTCCGGTGGACATCGGATCAAACCTCGTAGCCGGGATCATGGGAGCCGACTATTACCTCTACGGCCCCATCGAGAACGCTACGATGGTATTCCCGGCGGCGGCCATGGTCGACATCATGTGCGCTGAGAGCGCAAAAGAGCTCGGCCTGGAAGTCCTGGATCCGGACCACCCGTTCAACAAGCTCCTCTAAGACCCTTCCCCCTTTTTTCTTTTTTAATCTCGGAGCGATCCGTTTGCCGGTTCGAGTTGAGATCAGGGCCGCCTTCGGAAGCGGCGTTTTCAGGTGCAAAAGATGCGGAACCTGTTGTCATCACCGCCGCCCTCAGGAGTTCGACGACCTCGTCCCTCCCGAGAGGATGGCGGAGTTTTTGGAGAAGAGCAATCTGATCTACCTCACCGAGAAGGATATCGATAAGATCAGCAGGAGGACGGGTTTAGAGGCGGAAGAGTTCGTCGACACCCTCTATGAGGATAAAAAGGGGTCTGTCCGGGTCGATGAGGGCGCAAAGAGGGTGATACTCGATCTGCCCGTAATGAAGTCGAGGGAGGGGGACGGCGCCTGCGTCTTCTTTAGAGACGGGAAGGGCTGCACCATCTATCCGGTGAGGCCGGCGGCCTGCCGTCTCTTCCCTTTCGTCGTCGTCGAGAGGTCGGGCCCCTCGGGGGGGATCGTCCTCGAGATAGGGTACAACCCCACCTGCCCGGGGATGGGGGAGGGGAAGGAGCCCGATATAAGGAAGCTGGAGAAGCTCGTAGCCGGTCAGTTCTCCGAGAGGATGGAGACGGTGGGGGCCCAGGTCCAGTGCCTCCGGATGGAAGGGAAGATCCACCCCGCAGCCCGAATCTACAGGACGATGCCTGGGAAGAAGGATAGGTCTCTTTAACTTGTAGGATCGGAAAGGACGAAGCGGGAAGTCCCCATCCTTCAGGGTGGGGATGAAAGCGGAGTCCTTCCCTTTGTTTCTGCTAACCGATAACTATTTAGGGGAATAATGGGATATACACATTCTGGTAAATCCAATGAAATACAAGCTCAACCGATCTGCACATTCTGTGTACTCACTTCACTATCACTTGGTGGTAGTCATCAAGTACCGAAGGAAAGCACTCTATGACGAAGCGATTCGTG
>JARFPK010000029.1 GCA_029167045.1 Candidatus Methanocrinis natronophilus | reverse complement strand
TCACGACGGTAGATAAGTTGGTTGTGGGCGTCGCTGTG
Organism: Candidatus Methanocrinis natronophilus; assembly: GCA_029167045.1. Taxonomy (GTDB): domain Archaea; phylum Halobacteriota; class Methanosarcinia; order Methanotrichales; family Methanotrichaceae; genus Methanocrinis; species Methanocrinis natronophilus. The sequence continues at coordinate 29,941 of JARFPK010000029.1, read as the reverse complement.
AACAATATATGATGGTGATCTTCAGCAGGTTCCTGTGCGAGTATTTCTATTCCAAGTTCGTCCGACAAACTCCAAATGATCTGCTTTAGCCTCTCACGAATCGCTTCGTCATAGAGTGCTTTCCTTCGGTACTTGATGACTACCACTAAGTGATAGTGAAGTGAGTACACAGAATGTGCAGATCGGTTGAGCTTGTATTTCATTGGATTTACCAGAATGTGTACATCCCATCATTCCATTAAATAGTTATCGGTTAGCAGAAACAAAGGGAAGGACTCCGCTTTCATCCCCACCCTGAAGGATGGGGACTTCCCGCTTCGTCCTTTCCGATCCTACAAGTTAAACCCAATATAGGCTATAAGTGATATTACTGATTAGCACTCGCCTGGTATTTTAACACTATATATTACGTTTTATCCATTTTCCTGCATTCTCATCGAACTTCCAAAAGACCTCTCTCGCATGCTCTCCTTTATTTTGAATAACATATTCTCCGAATTTAGGATGCCCTCTCAAGGCAATAGAATCCGGAATCGTATTAAGTATCGCACCTAGGAAAGCTATTACTTCATCATGCTCCTCATTTGCTTTCCAAAACCACCATTTCCCTATGGAATCGTTATCTGGCGTCGTAAGTCTTCTATAATACCAGTAACCTTTTCCAACTATGCACATTACGGGTATTAGTGGATTAAAATCCCCATCTTTATCTATCTTGGCATATCTATTAATTTCAGCATGCACATCACCTTTCAAATCCGAATCAAATGCAAAAAATGCTGGAATCACGGGAGTTAGTCGATGTTGGATACTTCTGCCTTCTATGTCGTATATTCCAGGAGCGTATTTCAATTCTCTAAGAGATCGGGCTTTTTCGATTGCGTCTTTAAGTTCAGTAGCAGTAGCCTTACTTTTTACCTCTATTGCATAAATACACGCCTCAACCGGAAAAAGACCTATATCTTCATGACTAGAAAATAAAATTGCAGGTAGTATATCTTTAGAATACAATATCACGTCAGTTTCCTTTGACTGAACACCGAAGCTATCGACTATCTTTCCGTATCCTATAGATATATTTTTTGTTAGTAATGGGCGGAATAAATTTTTAATTGCAATTTCTCTGATTCTTCCTATCATTCCAGCATGCTCCACTCCACCAGCCACTTCAGCTTCTTTAATTGCCGTCTCAATCATGACACATAATTCTTTTCTGATAAGTGAATTCGCCATAGATCCGGTTCGATATTTACTGGATTTAAATTTATCCCCTATTAGACATTCGGTCGCGTACCCAGATTACTGAATAGCGCTAACGTGTGACGTAATGGCTGTTTGGCAGAAAATGAGTCGCTTGGATTCGATTCGAATGGCAATTTTCAGTAGAACGAGTACGCGACCAGACATTCAATTAGCGGGTTAATGACTTAATTTTTTCTGCTCGGCCTCTCGCCACCCGGGGCCTCGCCGACGTCTCCTCGGGGAAGCTCAATTTCGCCGGACCCGAAGATAAGAGCCTCGACTTTCGGATATTCACCCCCATCCAAGATGGGGAGATGGTGGAGGGGATGGAGGGGTACGTCGTCCTCGTCCCCCATGCCTAGAGCCCCAGCCCATCTCGATAAGATCACCCCAGCATCTTCTCTATCCTCGCCAGCGCCTCGGTGAGCCTCGCCTTGGAGGCGGCGTAGGAGATCCGGACATGATCGACACCGCCGGGGCCGAAGGCGGAGCCGGGGGTCGCCGCCACCATCGCCTCTGAGAGGATCCTCTCGGTGAAGAGGTCTCCGCCGCCGAAATCCGAGACGTCCGGAAATACGTAGAAGGCCCCCCCGGGGACGGAGCAGCGGATCCCGATCTTTCTCAATCCCGATACCAGGAGGTCCCTCCTCTCATGAAACTCCGCCACCATGGCATCGATGCTCTCCTGGGGGCCCTTCAGCGCCTCGACCCCCGCCCACTGGACGAAGGTGGTGGCGTGGGAGACGGAGTGGGAGAGGATCCTGTTCACCCACATCATCACCTCCTGGGGTCCCGCCAGGTACCCCAAACGCCAGCCGGTCATGGCGTAGCATTTGGAGAAGCCGTTGACGGTGACCGTCCTCTCCTCCATCCCCGGAAATGACCCGATGCTTATGTGGTCGGTGCCGTAGATTATCTTCTCGTAGATCTCGTCGGATAAGACCGAGAGGTCGTGGTCGACGGCCAGGTCCCTGATCTCCTCCAGGATCTTCCGGTCGAAGACCGCTCCGGTGGGGTTTGAGGGGGAGTTGACCAGGATCATCTTCGTCTTCGGGGTTAAAGAGCCGGCGAGGTCCACGGGCTTGAAATCCCCGTCCACCTCAGCCCACCTGACCCTCGCGCCGGCGAAGCTGATGCACGGCTCGTAGCTGACCCAGGAGGGGCCTATGAGGAGGCACTCGTCCCCCTCCTCCAGGAGCGCCTGGACGGCGGCGAAGATCGCCATCTTCGCCCCCGGGACGACGGAGACCAGGTCGGCGGAGACCTCGATCCCGTTCTCGGCATAGAGCTTCTCGGCGATCGCCGCCCGCAGCTCCGGGATGCCGCTGGTGGGGAGGTAGCGGGTGTCGCCTCTCTGGAGGGACTTGATGGCGGCGTCGCAGATGTTCTTGGGGGTGTCGAAGTCAGGCTCGCCCACCCCCAGGTCGATGACGTCGAGGCCGGCAGCGTTGAGCTTCTTTGCCATCGCCGAGATCTTCATCGTCGTCGACTCGGAGATGGAGGCCAATCTCTCGGATACCATCTTTAAACCCCCTCCAGCCGTCTGACCATCTTGACGGCGGCCTCCACGGCCCGCTTGGAGTAGTCTATCCGGCTATGGGCATCCGGCCTCGACATCTTCGGGCCGGATATCCCCAGGGTGACGGGCTTATCGAACTCCAGGGCCAGGTCCATTATCTTTCGGGAGGCCTGCTGGGCGACGATCTCGTCGTGGCCCGTCTCCCCCTGGATGACGCAGCCGATCGTCACCACGGCGTCGATCTCGCCCCGCTCCGCCAGCCTCTTTACGGCGAGGGGCATATCATAGACGCCGGGGACCATGATCGTTCTCGCGACCTCTGCTCCCAGAAATTCTGCATGTTCTCGCCCGAGGATCTCCATCTGATGGGTTATATCCCGGTTGAACTCAGCGACCACAAAACCAAGTTTTATCATAAATCCAACACCGCCGAAGATGGCACACAGCTTCTTAGGCTCGGGGCATTTTGGAGTAATAAAACCATCGATCGGGGTCTTAGGTCCATCAGGGGTTCGACGCGTCCCGACGGTCAAAACCCATTTATCCCTGGCCGCTTAACCCGGGGTGGTGGATGCCTTATGAGTTGGGTCTATCTGGACGGGAGTTTTATTCCCGCAAAAGAGGCGGCGGTCTCGGTTTACGATCACGGGCTCCTCTATGGAGATGGGGTCTTTGAGGGGATAAGGGCCTACAACGGCAGGGTCTTCAGGCTGGAGGAGCACGTTTCCAGGCTCTACGACTCCGCGAGGGCTATCATGCTCGATATACCCATGAGCCAGGAGGAGATGACGGACGCGATCCTAGAGACCCTGCGAAAGAACGGCCTCACCGACGCCTACATCCGGCCCCTGGTGACGAGGGGCGTCGGCGACCTGGGGCTCGACCCGAGGAAATGCCCAAAGCCGACGGTGATGATCATCTCCCAGAGGTGGGACGCCATGTACGGAGACCTCTATGACGTCGGCCTCACCGCCGTCACCGTCACCGTCAGGAGAAACTCTCCGGCCGCCCTCCCGCCGAACATCAAGTCCCTGAACTACTTGAACAACATCCTGGCGAAGATCGAGGCGAACGTCAAGGGAGGAAACGAGGCTATATTCCTCGACGATGCCGGAAACGTCTCGGAGGGGAGCGGCGACAACATCTTCGTCATAAAAGACGGCAAGATCTTCACCCCCTTCACCATGAACAACCTCAAGGGCATCACCAGGATGGCGGTCATCGAGATCGCCGGGGCCAGGGGGTATGAGGTGGGAGAGACGAACCTCGGCCTCTTCGACCTCTACACCGCCGACGAGATCTTCGTCACCGGGACGGCGGCGGAGGTCGCCCCCGTCACCAGGATCGACGGGAGGGTCATCAGCGGCGGCAGGCCCGGCCCGATAACGATAGAGATCATGGCCGGGTTCAAGGAGATGACGATGACGACGGGAACCCCCATCTGAACCTCCTCCAGTAACCCCGGAAGGCCACCGCCTTCCCCAAGCTTTGGGGGTGCTGCCTAGCAGGGGACGACCTTGACGGAGACGGTCCTCCTCCGGGGGCCGTCGAGCTCGACGAAGAGGACCCGCTGCCAGGTCCCCAGGGCGAGGCGGCCGTCCTCGACGGGGATCGCCTGGTTATTTCCCAGGAGGGCGGCCTGGAGGTGGGCGTGGGCGTTCTCGTCCAGCCTATCGTGAAGGTACCCGTCCCCCGGCGGGGCGAGGGCTGAGAGCTTTTCGAGGAGGTCGGCGACGAGGCCGCCTTCGCCCTCGTTGATGACGATGGCGGTGGTGGTGTGGCGGGCATAGACGAGGCATATCCCCTCCTCGACCCCCCTCTCCCTGACGGCGTCGTCTACCTGGCGGGTTATGTCCAAGACCTCTGCTCTCTTCTCTGTATCTATCTCGATCATCGGATCACCAGAACCTTTGGCGGACGGTCTATATCCACAGAAGGGATTTAAGCTGAGCGGCCCCGGCCTGATCGGTCGGATGAGCCGCTTTCAGCTCAAAGATCTCGGATCCAAATGATCCGAGATCTAAATATATCCCTCATGGCGGCGGAGGCTCGGTCTAGGTCCGAAATCCCTTTAGGCGGAGACGACGGATAAACTTCTGGCAAGATCCGAGGTCCTGGCCTGAACTGGCGGGGTGGGTTATGGTAGCGGAGAAGACTATCCTGGTCTTTGGGGGGTACGGCGGCGCGGGGTCCGCCATATCGAGGGCGGTTCTGGAATATACCGACGCCGATCTGATCGTCGCCGGAAGGCGCGAGGAAGAGGCAAGGGCTCTAGCCGAGGGGCTCAACGCCAAATTCCCAGGAGGGCGGGCGGCCTGGGCGAGGGCCGACGCCTCCGACTCCGCCACCTTGAAGGAGCCCTTCGGGAAGGCGGATCTGGTGGTTGATGCGGCGACGACCGTCCCCTTCGTCGAAGAGACGGCGCGGGCGGCCCTGGAGGCGGGGGCCGACTACCTGGAGATCCACTACCCCCAGGAGGTGGTCTCCGCCCTCGCTCTCGTCGCCCCGGAGGCGGAGGCGGCTGGGATCACCCTGGTCACCCAGGGGGGTTTTCTCCCGGGCCTCCCCTCCGTCCTAGTCCGGTGGGCTGAGACGCAATTTTCGGAGTATTGGAGGGCGAGGGTATACGTCGCCATGAGGAGCGACTTCGACCCCGGCGGAGCCGTGGACGAGTTCGTCGGGACCCTCGGCGACCTCTCCGCCGAGGTCTTCGGTGGCGGCAGGTGGAGACGGGCGGGGCGAGGTGACGTCAGGAAGGTGGACTTCGGACCGACCCTGGGGACGAAGACCACTTACCCCATCACCCTGGCGGAGGTGAGGGATCTGCCCCAGGAGCTGGGGGTCGAGGAGCTCTCGGTATCCGTAGCCGGGCTGAACTGGTTCGTCGATTACGTCGTCACCCCCCTCGCCTTCGCCCTGGGCAGGGTGAAGAAGGGCTTTGGGAGACGGCCTCTTGCACGGCTCATGGTCTTCGGGTCTAAGCGGTTCGGGGAGGCGGGGGAGGCGGTCGCCGCCGTCCTGGAGGCGGAAGGGGAGAAGGGGGGGGAGAGGGTCGCCGTCAGGTTGAGGGTCGGCCACGACGACGTCTACGAGTTCACGGCGATGCCCGTCGCCGCCTTCCTCCGCCAGTACCTCGACGGCCTCGAAATCGACGGCCTCGGAAGGCCGGGGCTCTCCTTTATGGGGCGTGTCGTCGACCCCGTTAGGTTCCTGAAGGATCTGGAGGATATGGGGGCAAAGGTCGAGGTGGAGCTCCGAGGGGTTTGAAGCTCTGGTTGAATTTTAGAGAGGGTAATATTAAATGACCCACTTGACGGTAAGAAGGGAGACGACGTGCTGATATGAAAGGAGGCGACGTGAAGATATGAAAGGAGATGACGATTTCATGAGGGCGGCCCTCGAGGAGGCGAGGGCGGGTCTCGCCGAGGGGGGCGTCCCCATCGGGGCGGTCCTGGTGGAGGAGGGAAGGATCATAGGGAGGGGGAGGAACCGGCGGGTCCAGGAGGAGGACCAGCTTCTCCACGCCGAGATCGACTGCCTCCGCCGGTCGAGGCTCACCGGCGGCTACTTCGGCACCACCATATACTCGACTATGATGCCCTGCTACCTCTGCGCCGGGGCCGCCGTCCAGTTCGGGATAAAGCGGGTCGTCGCCGGAGAGGCAGAGAGCGCCCCCGAGGCGAAGGGGTTTCTGGAGTCCCACGGTATCGAGGTCGTCGACCTGAACCTCGACGAGCCAAAGGAGCTCCTGGCCGAGTTCATCCGCAGATACCCCGGCCTCTGGGACGAGTTCCTAGCCGAGGTCAGCCCGGATCTCTTCTGATGGAATGGTAGAGTCAGAAGATGTTGATCGGGGAGTTGAGGGAAAGCCCACGGTTCAGAGCGAAAGACGGGACCGATATCTGCGGGCTCCTCCACCCGGCCCGAGAGGAAGGGATATCCATGGGCTACAGCCTCGCCCACGCCGTCCTCGGCCCTGGCGAGGCCTCGGCCCCCCACCGGCTGAAGATCTCCTTGGAGGTCTACTTCATCCTGGAAGGGCGGGGGAAGATGCATATCGGAGGTGAATCCGCCGAGGTGGCGGCAGGCCAGGCGGTAGACATCCTGCCGGGTTCGGTCCTGCATATCGAGAACGTCGGCGAAGGCCCCCTCGTCTTCCTCAGCCCCGTCTCTCCGCCTTGGCGGGAGGAGGACGAGGAGCTGATCTGAAAAGGACCGAAGAGACGGGAAGACGCGGCGCCGATCGCCGAAGAGGGCGTTGAGCCGGCCCCCCCCTCCAGCTCACCGGGCCGATCCGTCCATCTCCATGATACCGAAGACGTTCCCCTCCGGGTCCCGGCAGCGGGCGAAGCGGCCGACCCCCGGCACCGTCATGATCTCGGAGAGGACCTCGCCCCCCTCCGCGGCGACCTTCGCCATCGCATCCTGCAAGGAGGTAACCTCGATGGTGTTCGTCGTCCCTTCGCCCGGGCTCTCCCGGGGCTTGAGGGCGCCGTCTATCCCGGCCCCCTCGCCGGTGTAGGCGAGCCAGTAGTCGAAGGGCTCCCAGCGCTCCAGCCTCCAGCCGAAGACCCCGGCGTAGAACCTCACGGCCCGCTCCGGATCGTCGACGGGGATCTCGAAATGGATCACTCGCGGCATGACAGATACGATGATTTTAGACTCTGATATAGGTGGCGATCCATAGGTTCAGCCCCTACCCTCACAGCCCAGCCCTTAACCATGCTCCTGGAAGGACCGCCCCACTAAGGCCTGCCCTCAGCGTCTGCGAGCCTCTTTCTTATAGACCGCCCTGCGAGAGCGCCGGTCGAGAAGGCGGCCTGGAGGTTGTAGCCGCCGGAGTCGCCGTCGACGTCCAGGACCTCCCCGGCGAAGTAGAGGCCGGAGACGAGCCTCGACTCCATCGTCTTCGGGTTTATTTCCCTCAAATCGACGCCGCCCCTGGTCGCCATCGCCGAGTCGAAGCCCCCGACCTCCTCGACGACGAAGGGAAATCCGGCGAGATGGTCGGCGAGGCCAGTCCTCATAGCCCTGGTCATCTCTGCACATTTGAGGTCTACTGGGATATGCAGAACCTCCAGTACCCTGGCCGCGAGCCGTGCAGGAATCACCAGCTCCGCCAGGACCGACCTCAGGTTTCGCGGACCGTCCTTCTGCGACCTTTCGAGGTGCCAGTCATCTATCTCCTCCCTTCTCCTCTCCCCCGCAAACGATACCCGCAGGACGTCCCCCGCCCTTATGTATCGGGAGAGGTCGAGGATCCCAGGCCCCGAGAGGCCGTCGTGGGTGAAGAGGACGTCCCCCGTCTCCTCCTTCACCTTTTTGCCCCGAAATATCGAGACCCTCGCCCCGGGAAGGGAGATCCCGGCGAGGTCGGCGAAGGGGTAGTCTCTGATCCGGACGGGGGCGAGGGCGGGGCCCACCTCGACGATGGCATGGCCGAGGGCCCCGGCAAAGGAGTATCCGTCGCCGGAGGAGCCGGTGGCGGGATAAGACCGGCCCCCGGTGGCGATGACGAGCGTGCGTGACCGATAGGCTTCATCCCCGCAGGCGACTAGAAACTCATCCCCCGACTTCTCGATGGACGTAACAGATTTGGCGCAGGCGATCTCGACCCCCCGGGCCTCGCCCTCCGCGATGAGGATATCTAAGACGTCCCGGCTCCTCTGGGTCTTCGGGAATACCTTCCCCCCCTCCAGCGTTGTCATCGAAAGGCCCCTTTCCTCAAAGAAGGCGATGAGGTCGCAGTTGGTGAAGCCGAGGAGCGCCGGCCGGAGGAAGCGTCCCGCCCCTCCGTAGCGGTCGAGGAAAGCTCTGATGTCGCCATCGTGGGTGATGTTGCAGCGGCCCGAGCCGGAGATGAGGAGCTTTCGTCCGGGGGTCCTTTTCTTCTCCAGGACGAGGACCCTTCCGCCCCCGCCGGCGGCGTTTATGGCGGCAAAGAGGCCGGCGGGGCCGACTCCTATGACGATGAGGTCGAGGAGTTCGGCTCTTTCCAGCTCTGTCAAATCCCCTCACCTTCTTCGCTAAACCGTTTCGCAGTTACGTATTGACTCTCGGATCTAGCGTCTCCTCTTGAGAGAGGCATCCAGGAAGATCCGGCACCTCAGCCCAGAAGCCGCCCTCCTCCGCCGGGTGTATCAGAACCGTGTATTCCATGACTCCACCATGGGGCAGAGGCCTCAGCAGACCTTCGCCCCTTCCTCCTCAGCCTTCTTCCCCTCGATCTTCTCCAGCTTCTCCAAAACCTGCCTCGTCGATACCGAGTTCATCTCCATCCCCAGCTCCTCGGGCCCAAGGCCCAGGGCGAGCCCTGCCATCTGGGTGACGTATAATATGGGGAGGTTGATCTCTTCGCCGAACTTCTTTTCGAGGAGCGGCTGGTTCGCGTCGAGCATCAGGTGGCATAGCGGGCATAGCGCGACGACGAAGTCGGCGCCGGAGGCCCGGGCGTTTCGCAGGATCCGTATGAGGGTCTCGGCGGCCGCCTCCTCCTCGGGCATGAAGATGGGGCCGCAACAGCACTTCATCTTTAATCTGAAGTCCGTCGGCTCGGCGCCGAGGGTCCGGATGAGGTCTTCGAGGACCTTTGGGTTCTCGGGGCTGTCGATCCCCCCGCCCGGCCTCGTCAGGAGGCAGCCGTAGTAGGGGGCGGCCTTGAGGCCGGCGAGGGGCCGGACGATCAGATCCTTCTCCTTGCGACCGTTCTTCTTCTTATTCTTCTTCAGGTCCTGATCCATCTCATCGGCCTTCCGGAGGGCCCGCCCGATCGGCTCGATGACATGGAGAACCTCTTTTTCTCCCTCGTACTTTCTCTCCAGCGCCTCGTTCACCTTCTTCCTCACCTTCCGGTCTTTGAGGTGGATCATCGCCGCCCGAAGCCTGCTGTAGCAGATCGAGCAGGAGGCCATCACAGGAAGGTCGGTCCTCACCAGGTTTCTTGCGGCGAGGGCCGTCGAGACCAGCTCATTTGAGACGTGGGTGGCGCCGCAGCAGTTCCAGTCGTCGATCTCCTCCAGCTCTATGCCGAGGGCTCGAGAGACCGCCCTCGTCGATATCTCGTACTCCCTGCCTGTCGACCGGGCGACGCATCCGGGGTAGTAGGCGAGCTTCATATCGGGCCCCCCGTCTCATCTTCGGATTCTGCAGCCTTCTGCGCCGCCCCGGCCGTCTCTGACTCACCGGCTTGCGCCGCCTCGGCCTCTCCTTCGTCTCCAAGGACTTTGAAGATCCGCCTCATCTCCTCAATCCCCTCGATCCTCTCGCCCCTGGCGGCCTCGAAGCCGAGCTCTATCTTCCCCTTGGGGACGAGCTCCGCGCCGAAGGCCATGATCTGAGCGGCAGAGCCGGGGCTTCTTATCATGTACTCCGCCGAGAGGAGGAGCTCCGATATCCTCCCATAGTCGCGGATCTGGCGGGCGAAGATCCCCTCGAAGACCGAGTCTCTGCACCTCATCCCCTCCTCCTCGTAGATCGCCTTGAGGGCGGCGACGACCGCCATGGGTCTGATATTTCTCGGGCAGCGGACGGTGCAGAGGAGGCAGGAGGTGCAGAGCCATATAGACCTGCTCGATAGAGCCTCCTCCTTCTCCCCTTCGAGGACCAGCTTTACGAGCTTTCGTATGGGGGCCTCCATCAGGGAGGCGGTCGGGCAGCTGGCGGAGCAGGTCCCGCACTGGATGCAGGTTTTCACCTCGGAGCCGGCGAGGGCGAGGACCTTCTCTCTGAACTTCTCCCCCTCGGCCGCCCCGGTCTTGGTTTCGATCTCCTCTCCTGCCATCGCCATATTCTGCGTCTTCGCAATCTGCGTCATCTCTCATCGCCCCCATCGGCCTCGGCTGCCGCCTTAGCCGCCTCCCTCTTGATACTCTCACCTATCTTCTCCCCCGCCTCCTCGACCTCGTCCCTCTCCCAGATGAACCGGACCTTCGGCTTGTTGATCACCGCCTCGACCCCCGCCAGGGCCTCGTTGATCCTCGATAGGAGGTCGGGGTCCCTCGCCGGCGCTTCGACCTCGGGTATCGGGACCCGCTCGATATCCGGCGGTTCCACCACCCCGGAGAGGTCCGGCCTCCTCCTTGACTTCGTGACGATGGCGGAGATAGCCTCCTTCCACTCCTCAGCCCAGGGCGTCTCCATAACCTTAGTATGAGCGACGCCGGTTCTATCCACCTCGATGGCGAAGCAGTGGCAGGCGTTGGCGCAAGCCCCGCAGAAGATGCACTGATCACCCTCGACCTTGACCCTGCCGTCCTCACCGATATACCAGCAGTCTGCGGGGCAGACATTGAAGCAGGCGTGGCAGCCCAGGGGGTCGCATAGTGGAAGCTGCCGCTCGACGAGCCTTATATCCCCCTCGAAGGGCTTGGTTATGTCCATGGCCTCGTAGGGGCATACGAGGAGGCACCTGCCGCATCCGATGCACTTCTCAGAATCGATCTCGATCTCCCCGGAGAACGTAAATTCCTCCTCCAGCTCCAGGGGCTTGCCCTCCACCTTGATCGCCTCCTCGGGGCAGATCCCGACGCATAGGCCGCAGTGGTCGCAGAGGTCCTCGTCGACGAGGAGCTGCTCGAAGGGGACGAGGTCGGTGGGGGTGGGCTCCTTCTCCTGGAGGAGGAAGGCCTCGCAAAATTTGGCGCACTTCCCGCAGAGGTTACACTTCTCGGGATCGACCTCGATCTTCCCCTTCCCCCTCCCTCTCTCCTCTTCCCGGAGGGGTCCGAAGAAGTCCCTGGTGGGAGAAAAGACGACGGTGATCGCCTCCGTCGGGCAGACCGGCTCGCAGAGGGCGCATGGGAGGCACCTCTCGTTCGGCTCGGCGTCGGAGAGGAGGCGGGGGTACTCTTCCATCTCCCTGTAGTCTCGTCCGTTCGCGGTCATCCTGTAGGCGTCGACGGGGCAGAAGGCGGCGCACATCCCGCAGAAGACGCATTTATCCAGGTCGATCAGCACCGGTGGGGCGTCGAGGCCGGTGGCGATCTCGATGACGGGTCCCAGTTGGAGGGCGTTGACCGGGCAGAGGGCGACGCAGATACCGCATCCGTTGCACTTCTTGTAGTCGTAGTCGAGGACCTTCACAGAATCTTCCGACCTCTGGATCGACTTGATGTGTGAGCCCTCCACCTCCATCTCCTTTTCGATATTCATCACCATCAGTAACCGACCCCTGACGGCTCCGGGGAGCCCGGTGGGGCAAGCTCCGTCCCCACCGGACCCATCTCCTTCAGCTCACCGGCGAACTTTCGGACCTCTTTAGCCAGGATCTCCCCTTCGCTCGCGGCACACCAGATGATCTTCACCCTGCCGGGGTTGATCCCCACCTTTTCGAGAACTCCCTTCAGGACCTGGACCCGCTGGTATGCCTGGTAGTTGCCCTTATTGTAGTGACATTCCCCCAGGCGGCAGCCGGAGATGAGGACGCCGTCGGCCCCTCCCTTCAGCGCCTCGAGGACGAAGGCGGGGTCGACCCTCCCGGCGCACATCACCCTGATCGCCCTCATGTTCGTCGGGTACTGGATCCGGGAAGTTCCGGCGAGATCGGCCCCGGCGTAGCTACACCAGTTGCAGAGGAAGCCGACGATGAAGGGGTACTGCCCCTTGACGGCCGTCGCCGCCCTGATCTGGGATAGGATCTGCTCATCGGAGAAGAGGGTCATATCGATGGCGTCGACGGGGCAGGCGGCGGCGCAGGTCCCACACCCCTTGCAGGCAGCCTCGTCGACGAGGGCGATCCCGTTGACGGATATCGCCTTCCCCGGGCAGGTATCGACGCATAGCCTGCAGCCGATGCACTTCTCGGCGTCGACGACCGCTACCACGGGGTCGAGGGCGAGCTCCCCCCTCACCAGAAGCCCCATCGCCTTCGATGCCGCCGCCTCGCCCTGGGCTATCGAGACCTGGATCTCCTTTGGGCCGGAGGCACACCCCGCTATGAAGACGCCGTCGATGTGGGCCTCTACGGGCCTCATCTTTGGGTGGGCGATCTCGAAGAAGCCGTCGGGCCTCTTGGAGAGGCCCAGGAGGTTTCCGACGACGTCGGCGTCTCTATTAGCCTCTAGGCCCGCGGATAGGACGACGAGGTCGTAGGGCCTCGACCGAAAGTCCCCCAGGAGGGTATCCTCGTAGTTGACCTTTAGGGTGCCGTCCACCTCTTCCACCTCGGAGACCCTCCCCCGGATGAAGTTGATCCCTAGCCTCTGGGCCCTGATGTAGAACTCCTCGTAACCCTCTCCTCCGGCCCTCAGGTCGATGTAGTGGATCGAGACCTCCGTCTCAGGGTACTTCTCCTTTATCAGCTGGGCGTTCTTGAGGGCGTACATGCAGCAGACCCTCGAGCAGTAGGGGTTTCCTACGCTCTCGTCCCTGGAGCCGACGCACTGGAGGAAGGCGACGGATTTGGCGACCTGGCCCGTCGAGGGGCGGACGACCTCGCCGCCGGTCGGCCCTGCGGCGTTTAGGAGCCTCTCGACCTGGAGGGCGGATATGACGTCTCTGTACCTGCCGTAGCCGTACTCCTCCTTTCGGGCGGGATCGAAGGACTGCCAGCCGGTGGCGACTATGATGGCGCCGACGTCGAACCTGAAATCCTCCTGCCTCTGGTCGTACTTGACGGCGTCGACGGGGCACGCCTCGGCGCAGAGGCCGCAGCCGATGCAGGATTCTGGGTCGATGCAGGCTACCAGGGGAACGGCCTGGGGTATCGGCATGAAGATCGCCTTTCTCTTCCCGAGGCCGAACTCGTAGTCGTCGGGGACCTCCATGGGGCAGACCCCGGCACACTCGTTGAGGCAGCCCTTGCAGAGCTTCTCGTCGACGAACCTCGCCTTCTTGACTCCGGAGACGGTGAACCTTCCGACGGACCCCTCGATGTTCAGGATCTCGGCGTAGGTGACGAGGGTGATGAGGGGGTGGTTGTAGACGTCGGTCATCTTCGGCGCTAGGACGCAGATGGAGCAGTCGTTTGTAGGAAAGACGTCGGTGAGGAGGGCCATGTACCCCCCGATCGTCGGCCTCCTCTCCACCAGATATACGTGGAGGCCGCAGTCGGCTAAATCGAGAGAGGCCTGGACCCCGGCGACTCCCCCGCCGATGACCAGAACCTCCCGGCTGACGGGCATCGTCTCGCCGGTGAGGGGGCTTAAGAGGGTGGCCTTGGCCACCGCCATCCTGATGAGATCTTTCGCCTTCTCCTGGGCCTGGGGAGGCTCGTCCATGTGGACCCAGGAGCACTGTTCCCTGATGTTCGCCATCTCCAGCATGAAGGGGTTCATCCCCGCCTCGGAGACGACCCGCCGGAAGGTCGGCTCGTGGAGCCTCGGCGAGCAGGCTGCGACGACGATGCTCTCCAGCTTATGCTCCTTTATGTCCTCTTTTATCGTCTCCTGGCCGGTGTCGGAGCAGGTGAACTGGAGGTCCCGGGCGACCTCGACCCCCGGGAGGGTCTTGGCGAACTCCGTGAGGCTGTCGGGCTCCAGGACCCCGGCGATGTTCAGGCCGCAATGGCATACGTAGACTCCGATTCGCATCGAAAAGACTCCAGACTAACATTCGGTATCCATCGACGTGAACTACCCTACCCTAAAAGGTAGGGCTTCCCACTTCATCGCCAAGACTTGCATCACAGAAACGTGATGTAGAGGTTTTGACTCTATGGGCGCTACGGGCTGTTCCATCCCTGTGGAGAGAATGTTTACTGCTGCATTGTAGTCGCGGTTGGATGAGAAACCACAATATGGGCATTCGTGGACTCTATCTGACAGTTCCTTTCTCACAATGCTGCCGCAGAAGGAACACCTCTGCGAAGTGTTGCGTGGGTCTACCACTATCAGCTTTCGACCAGCACTTTGAGCCTTGTACGAAAGCATGGACATGAACCTTGACCAGGAGGCATCGTGGATGTTTCTATGAATGCCTTTATTGTTGCCCTTTTCCTTCAAGCCCATGACATCCAGATCCTCAGCACAGATGATATCATATCTGTTGACATACATCCTGGAGAGCTTATGGAGGAAATCGGACCTCTGGTTATTGATCCGTTCATGGGCCTTGTTCAGCTTATCCACGAGTTTTCGGCGGTTATTGGAGCCTTTTTGAGCTCTGGAAAGCTTTCTCTGGATATTCTTGACCTTTGTAGCAGCCTTCTCTGCGAACCTCGGATTCTCCACCGAATTTCCATCGCTATCCACGACAAAGGATGCCAAGCCAACATCCAGACCTACAACGTTACCTGTTTCAGATAATTGCTTTGGTTCTTGCTCTGCCTGAATCAAAGCAAACCAGCTATCGCCTTCACGCTTGATGATGACCGCCTTGATATTGCCTTCAACCTTCCGATGGAGCTTGATCTTTATCTCTCCAATCTTGGAGAGCTTCAGTATACTGTGGTCCTGATCGAGCTTGAACCCCGACTGATTATAGTTCAGGGTATTGTACCACCCTTTGCCCTTGAATCTAAGATGCCCCACCTTTCTGCCATTCTTCTTCAGAGCAGAGAGGCCCTTGATGTTGGACCAGAGGGTATAGTTGACCATCTGGAGGACCTTTGAATAGACCTTGCGGAGGTTGGGATTCTCGGTCTTCAGGAGAGGAATTAGGTTTTGGGTATCATACGTTCTGAGCGTCTTACCGCTTTCCCTTGCCTTGTTCATCTCCTCGAGGAGACGGTTGTAGAGCCATCTACAGGTATCCAGAGCCTCGACCAACTTCTGCTCTACTTCCCTACTGGGAAATATAGTATAACGGTAGCTGATAATCATTTCTCCCTCTTCATCTGAGATTCTACATAGCTCATCAGAACATCGAGACTCATCTGTCCGGTGCTGGCTATGAAGTAGGAGTCTGATCAAAATGAATCACCCCATAGGAACTCTTTGGTTTTAGTGAACTCCTGTTTCGGCCCTCTCGCAGTTACGCCTTTGATAACATTGACACCACTCACAATATTGGCTTTTGGGGTTGCCTTGAACAGCAGATGAAGATGGTCTTCGGCAGGTTCCTGGGCAAGTATTTCGATGCCTACCTCTTCCGCCAGATTCCATATGATCTGCTTAAGCCTCTCTCTGATGACCTCATCATATAGATCTTTCCTCCGGTACTTAACCACTACTACAAGGTGGTAATGATGTGAGTACACAGAATGAGCAGACCTGTCGAGCTTATACTTCATGGGCTGAACCAAAACGGGTATATCCCGCTATTGCGTTAAATAGTTATCTTCGGCGAAAATTTTTGAGGTGAGCTAACCTTTCATCCCCAGCCTAAAGACTGGGGACTTCTCGCTTCGCCCTCTCCGCTCCCGAAAGTTAAAAAGAAGGGTCTTGGAAAAGTTAGGTGCCGGGAACGGGATCCGAACCCGTGACTTCCAGATGCCTCAGGAGACGAGCGCCTCATTTTCGATTCCCTATGAGTCTGGCGCCCTAACCGACTAGGCCACCCCGGCACAGCAGATCCCCTAGGGCGATTTGTTAGATAAACGTTGTGCTCAGCGGCCGCAAGGCCCCCGAAGGAGAACTTATTTCTAAGGGAGCAAGGATACGCCTCCCCTGAAATTCATGTCGAGCATATCCGGCACCATCAGCGATTCCCTCTCGGGAAAGGTGATCGTCCTCGCCGTCACAGGGTCTATCGCTGCGGTGAGGACCGTCGACCTAGTCCGGGATCTGATCCGGCGGGGGGCGACGGTCCACGCCGTCATTAGCTCTGCCGCCGCGGAGATCATCCATCCATACGCCCTGGAGTACGCGAGCGGAAACACCGTGGTGACGAGGATAACAGGAAGGGTCGAGCACGTCGAGTTCTGCGGCGTCGGGGGGAGGGCCGACCTCCTCCTCGTCGCCCCCGCCACCGCCAACACCATCGGTAAGATCGCTTGCGGGATCGACGACACCCCCGTCACCACCTACGCCACCACAGCTCTCGGGTCCGGCGTACCCGTCGTCGTCGTCCCCGCGATGCATGAGGCGATGTACCGCCATCCTGCGGTATTGAAGAACCTGGGCGCTCTGCGGTCTATGGGGGTCGTCGTCGTCGACCCCCGGATCGAGGAGGAGAAGGCGAAGATAGCCGAGAACAGGACGGTGGTCCTGGAGGTGGAGAGGCTCCTGGGACCCGGCGACCTCGCCGGAAGGAGGATCCTCGTCACCAGCGGCGCCACCGCCGAGAGGGTCGATCCCATCAGGATACTGACCAACAGAGCCTCGGGGAAGACGGGCGCGGAGATCGCCCTGGAGGCCCGGAGGAGGGGGGCAGAGGTCACCCTAGTCCATAGAGGGCACCTCGATCTCCCCCTGCGGGAGATATACGTTGAGAGCGCCGAGGAGATGGGATACGCCGTCCTGGGGGAGCTGGACGGAGGGGGGTACGACGCCATGATCGCCGCCGCCGCCGTATCCGACTACACCCTCACCCCTTCTCCCGGGAAGATAAAGTCCGGGGGAGAGATCACCCTCAGGCTATCGCCCACCCCAAAGATCATCGGTGCCGTCCGGTCCCTTCATCCGGAGTTGAAGATGGTGGGGTTCAAGGCCGAGACTTTCCTCACCGACGAGGAGCTGATATCTCGGGCACGAGAGTCGATGGAGAAGAACCGCCTCGACCTGGTCGTCGCTAACGACGTCGGGAAGGGGGGGATGGGGACGGAGGAGAACAGGGTCCTGATACTGGGGCGGGAGGGGCCTCGGTACGAGGTCTCCGGGAAGAAGAGGGCCATCGCCAAAGCGGTCATCGACGCCCTGGCGGAGGAGTTCTCCTGAAAGCCGCCGCCCCCGCCCATATAACCGGGTTCTTCGCCGCCCGGCCAGAACCCGACCTGAGACGGGCCGGATCCGTAGGCTGCGGCCTCAACCTCGACCTATTTGCCAGGACCGTCGTCCGCCCTTCGCAGGAGACGGCGATCTTCCTAAACGGCGTGGAGTCGCAGGCTCCTGTTACGAAGAGGGTGGTCGAGAGCCTCGCCCCCTCGCCCGTCAGGGTCGAGACGGAGCTATTTATGCCCCAGGGGTCCGGGTTTGGGGCGAGCGGAGCCGGAGCCCTCAGCTCAGCCTACGCCATAAACGGAGCCTTCGACCTCGCCCTCACGGCAAGCGGCGTAGGGGAGGCGGCCCACCGGGCGGAGGTAGCCTCCGGGACCGGCCTCGGGGACGTCATCGCCCAGAACGCCGGCGGTCTCGTCGTCCGGCTATCGCCGGGAGCGCCAGGCGTCGGTTCCGTCGACAGGATCCCGGTCCCGCCCCTGCGGATCGGATTTATCGTGAGGGGCCCATTATCGACGGAAGAGGTCCTCTCGGACCCCTCTGTCATGAGGGGGGTGAACCGGGAGGGGGAGCGAGCCCTCAAGGAGCTTCTGAGGAGGCCGACCCTGGAGAGGTTCGTCTTCCTATCCTGGGAGTTCGCTAGGCTGTCGGGGCTTGCGAAGGATTGGATGGAGGATGCTGTGGAGGCGGTGGAGGCTTCTGGAGGGTCGGCGAGCATGGTGATGCTGGGGGACGCCGTCTTCGCCGTCGGTGGAGCCGAAGCCCTGGCGGAGTTTGGAGATGTCATATCTGCTAGGGTCAGCCTGGGAGGTGCCGGCCTTGAGTGACGTTCCGCCGTCCCATCCGCGGTACGCATCCCTAATGACCCGGGAGAAGGTCGTCGAGGGGGTCGAGAGGGGGATCACCGGCCGAAACGGCCTCATAGCCCAGGGGAGGGGGGAGGCCTTCGATTACCTCATCGGGGAGAGGACGACGGCAGCCGCAGCGGAGGCGGAGAGGGCTGCGGCGGCGATGCTCCTCCTCGCCGAGCGGCCGGTCCTGAGCGTCAACGGTAACGCCGCCGCTCTTGTCCCCGGAGAGATGGTATCGCTGGCGAAGAGGATCGGAGCTCCCCTGGAGGTGAACATATTCTACCGGACCGAGGAGCGGGTGAGGAGGATCGCCGACCACCTCCGCAGCTTCGGTGCCGAGGAGGTGTTCGGGGAGGAACCCGACGCCGCCATCCCGGGCCTCGACCACGCTCGGGCGAAGGCGACGAGGGGCGGCATATTCGACGCCGACGTCGTCTTCGTCCCCCTGGAGGACGGGGACCGGTGCGAGGCGCTGGTGAGGATGGGAAAGAGGGTGATCACCGTCGACCTAAACCCCCTCTCCCGGACCGCCCGGACATCGACGGTGACTATCGTCGACAACGTCGTTCGGGCTCTCCCAAACCTCATATCCCTGGTGGAGGAGATGGCGGGTTGGGACGGGGCGGATCTGGCGGGGATCCTGGAGGCTTACGACAACACGGCCATCCTGCGCCGGTCGGTAGAGGAGGTCATCACCCACCTGGCCCGCTCTTTTTCTCCCCTCGATGAGCTGTCCCCACCATAATATTTTATATTTGATTTACATAATATGGCCTCATGCCCCGGCGGGTAATCTCTCATCAGGATCTGATCGAATCGGTCCATTCCGCCACCAGTGCTCCCTTCGAGTCGATTTACCCCACCGATCGCTCTTATCTGGCTTTATCCCTTGGGGAGGTCTGGGAGGTCGTCCAGTCTTTCGGCCCCGGGTCGCTGAACGGGGGGAAGGACGACCCGGATCATCAGGCCCGTAGGCTCTGGTACGCCTTCAAGGAGACCGACAGCCGCTATGCCTGCGGGATGGTGAGGCTCAGCCGCCCCCTCTCCAGGGACCTGGTGGGGGTTTTGACCGTCGACGACCTCCTGGCGGAGGGGAGCGGGAGCTGCGGGAGGCTCGACGACTGCGTCATAACCGACGACCTGGCGGAGTACGCCGAGGAGGTGGGGATGAGGTTCGGGGTCGATCCGAGGAACGGGGGGGTCGAGTCCCGGGACCTGAGGGGAGGGATCGAGATGACCCTCATAGATCCCCAGACAAAAGAAGTCTTCAAGAGGGGCGATGGGGGGACCTTCGGCGCAGGGGAGTGGCGGGTATCGGAGATAAGGGCGGTGGCGGTCTGGTTCTGATGGTCTGGTCGGAGGGGATCTGGGCTGTCGGCTTGCCGCTCTCAAGCCTCGTTGTTTAGTGTGGGAAAACTAAAAGGGCCGCAGATCCGTTGGTCCGGTCATAACGACCTAATGATCGCCCGAAATCATATTCTTCATGAGATATATCGCTGCCTATCGCCCTATCGGCAGGACTCGTGGCAGGCATTTGCATTATTGAGTCCGATAATCGCTATCCTGAAGTTACCCACACGGAATAGCGAAGAGCCAAACTTATATTAACGACGATGGCGACCCTCCCCTAAGATGGAGAGGGAGAGATCGACCGAGGTTCTGGGGGTATCTGCGGTCCTACTTCTGGGGCTTATTTTGAGGCTCCTTCCAGCGAGAAATTCCCTCGTCGACGGTCAGGTCCTCTTTTACGGTTACGATACTTTCTATCACATGAGAAGGATCCTCTACTCCGTCGAGAACTTCCCTCAGACCCTCTGGTTCGACTCGTACCTGAACCACCCCCACGGCATGGGACTGACCTGGCCTCCTTTATTTGACCTGACGATGGCGGCCGCCTCCCTCCTCTTGGGCGGATCTTCCCGGGCCGTGGATATGACGGCGGCCCTCGCCGCCCCCATCCTGGGAACGATGATGATCGCCGTCCTATACCTCCTGGCAAAGAAGCTCTTCGGGATGGAGGTCGCTCTCCTCTCGGCATTCCTGCTGGCGATCGACACCAGACATATCGGCAGGACGACCTTCGGGTTTCCGGATCACGATACCATGGAGCTCCTTTTCATCCTGGGGGCCATCCTCCTCCTCGCCTACGCCCTCACTGAGGGGCATCGGTGGCTGAGGTTCGCTCTACCGGCGGGGGTTCTATTGGCAGCCACCGCTTATACGTGGCTCGGCACTCCAGCATATCTGGGCGCCATCGTCGCCTTTGGAGTGGTCCAGATCGCCATGGACCTCAAGGAAGGAAGGTCCTCTCAAGAGACGATCCTTCCCCTCGCCGCCGCCTTTGGGGTCGCCCTTCTCCTCATCCTGCCTTTCTGGGATCAGCCGTGGCTCATCCCCTCTTTCTTTGGAGCCGCCGGGTCTCTCGCATTCCTGGGGTTCCTAGGCGTCCTTTCACGGATCTTCTCTTCAAAAGGGATCCCCTGGATCTTCTTTTTGCCTATTGTTGCGTTATTCGGCTATGTCGCCTTCATTTTGAGCTATGCCACCGTCATGACCCAGGATGCTCGTTCGTACTTCTGGGCAGGGTTCAATTTCTTCTTTGGAAGCGATCTGGCGAGGCTGGGTATCCAAGAGGCGATGCCTGTATTCAAAGTCTATAGCCTCTTCTCCCTCCCAGGCCTGGGCCTCCTCTCCGCCCTCGGAGGGCTCTTGATCCTGATCAGCACAGTCCACCGGTTTGGGTTCAGGAGAGATATGACGTTGTTTCTCGTCTGGGCGTTGTTTTCTTCAGCTCTTATGATATCCCAAAGTCGTTTCTTATTCCTCTTCTCCCTCAGCGGGTCGGTCCTAATCGCCCTCCTCTTCTTCTGGGGGAGGGATAAGATAAGATCTTCGGATCGTTTCAAAAATGTCGATTCTCGGGCTTCGAAGGTCTGGATCGGCATACTTCTCCTGGTCCTCATCCTTCCATCCGGTTTAAACATATCCGACATTACCGTTTATAGGCCCGAGATCTCCGGAGACTGGCACCAAACCCTGGCCTGGGTTCGAGAAGAGACCCCACCGACGGTGGGCTATGATAACCCCGTCCTGGCCGGAGATTACGGAGTATTGAGCTGGTGGGATTACGGCAACTGGATCCTTTATCAGTCGAGAAGGCCCGTTGTGGCGAACAACTTCCAGGCCGGGGCGATAGAGGCTGCTGGCTTCTTCTTATCGGAGAGCGAAAAGAATGCCCTGAAAATAGCCGATGATAGAGACGTACGATATGTAATAACCTCAGATAAGATGGTCTATGGGAAGCTCCCCGCTATCGCTCGATGGATCGAAGAGGACCCGAGCAGCTACGTATTGATCCGCCCGGAGAGGGATATCGTCAACTACGACCACTCCAAAAGGTTCCTGGGAACGACTCTCGCCAGGCTCCATCTCCTCGACTGCTCAGGCCTCGGCCACTTCCGTCTGATCCACGAATCGGAGACCTCGAGAGGTCTCGTCTTTCCCGTAAGAGAGGTGAAGGTCTTCGAGAAGGTCGCCGGCGCCAGGATCACCGGCACGACCCCCCACGACAAGCCCATGGGTTTGATCCTGGAGATGAGATCAAACGAGGGGAGACGTTTCCAGTACTATAACTCTGTCATGGCTGTGGACGGCCGCTATGAGATCGTCGTCCCCTATTCCACAGAAGAGATGGCCGGGGTGAGCTCTATTGGACCATATCTGTTGGGGCCGGTGTTGGACGTCGCTGGAGGCGAATCAAAAGAGGTGGATGTGAGGGAAAGGGACGTCTTGGAGGGGAGGACTATCATCGTCGACTTCTGACTGCCCGCCTTTATTCGGGATCGGGTGATCTCAGTGGCGAAGGATAGAGATCGATCACCTCGGCGATGAAGGATCCTCCGAGGGGGAGATCCCCCGGGGACTAGGCTCGCCGGTCTTCCTCGGAGATGAGCATCCCCACCTCCAGGCCGATCTCGATCCACGCCCAGGCCCAGATCACCGCCTCAAAGGCCCGGATCAGGTCTCCCTTCTCAGAGAAGTGCCGGCTGTCGGAAAGGTAGGCTCTGATGTTGGATAGAAACCTCTCCCCCTCATCGCCCCGGGGCGAGACCGTCTCCACCTCCAACAGGGCCTTTTTTAGCCACTTCTCCGTCTCAGCGGTTAGATCCTCCTCAGTTCCCAGGCCCATCACCCCTCAGGAAGCAAGACCGATCGGCTAGAAGAGCCCCGAAGAGATTGGCCTTCAATCCAGGATTCTGACCCCGGAGTCATCGGCTTCGACCCTCAGCATCGTCTTGATCTGGTAGCCCTCTCTCCTCAGCCGATCCGCCCCCTTCCCCCTCTCTATCACGCATAAGACGTCTACCACCTCCGCCCCCGCCGCCTTCAGGGCTGCGAGGGTGGCCAGGGCCGTCCCCCCGGTGCTAATGACGTCGTCGACGACGATCACCCTATCTCCGGAGGATACTCCGTTCAGGTAGAGCTCCCCCTTGGAGTAGCCGGTGACCTGGCTGACCGCGATCTCCCCCGGGAGGCCGTACTTTCTCTTTCTGATGATCACCAGGGGTATGTCTGTAAAGAGGGATAGGGCGGTCCCAATGTGGATCCCCATCGCCTCGATGGTGACGATCTTGTCGATGTCGAGGTTTCCCGTCCTGATGATGTGGGTCACCACCTCCCTGATCAGGTCAGGCCTCACCTCGGGGACGCCGTCGGTGATCGGGTGGATGAAGTAGTTGTAATCGCCCCTCTTGTATATAGGAGCCTCCAGTAGAGACCTCTTAAGCCTTTCTAGCAATGCTTTATTCCTCCTAAACCGATGAAGCAGGACGGCGGTGGGGGCTTAAAACCTTCCCGATCGTCACCCCGACGGTCCATCTCGTCTCCGCTTGCTTCTCTTCAGGCCATCCTCCTTCATCCCTCCCCGGACTCTCCGGCGGCGAGGGATCTCATCTCCCCCAGAACCTCGTCGACGTGCCCCTTCACCCGGACCCTCCTCCAGATCCGGGCTATCCGTCCTGCGGGGTCGATGATGAAGGTGCTCCTAATGACCCCCTGGTGCTCTTTGCCGTACATCTTCTTAGTCCCCCAGGCGCCGTAGGCCTGGAGGACTCGGCGGTCCGGGTCGCTCAGGAGCAAGACCGCTATCCCGTGCTTATCTTTGAACTTTCTGTGGCTCTCGGTGGAGTCGGGGCTCAGGCCAAGAACCTCGGCTCCGAGGGATCGCAGCTCCTCGATGGCGGATGAAAAGTCCAGCGCCTCCCTCGTGCATCCGGAGGTGTTGTCCCTGGGATAGAAGTAGAGAACGATCCACCTTCCCAGGAGATCCCCAAGGCAGACCTCTTTACCATCCTGGTCGTGGAGGCAGAAGCCTGGCGCCGGATCTCCGGATCCTATCGCTATCTCTTTACCGTTCGATTCTTCTGTCATATCACCACCCTTGGATCAACAAATTTTAAATAGAATTCCATGGCTCTATAACTCGATGCCCGATCCTCTCCTCCTCCAGGTCGTCCCGGAAGCCCTTCTGTCCAACATATGGATAATATTTTTTCTGATCCTATTCCTCGTCCCCATGCTCCAGAGAAGATACCTGGAGCAGTCGAGGAGAACCCTCCTCGCCAAGATGGGCAAGAAGAGGAAGTCGGTGGTGGTCACCCTCATCCACCGGCAAGAGGTCCTGACCTTCCTCGGGATACCCCTGGCGAGGTACATCGACATCGACGACAGCGAGCAGGTTCTGAGGGCGATCAGGACGACCCCCAAGGAGGTCCCCATCGACCTGATCCTCCACACCCCCGGCGGCCTCGCCCTCGCCGCCACCCAGATCGCCCTCGCCCTCAAGGCCCACCCGGCCAGGAAGACAGTCATCATCCCCCACTACGCCATGTCCGGCGGGACCCTCATCGCCCTCGCCGTCGACGAGATCGTCATGGACCCCCACGCCGCCCTCGGCCCCGTCGACCCCCAGCTCGGAGACCAGACCGGGTCTTACCCCGCCACCTCCCTGGTTAAGCTGATGGAGAGGAAGAAGATCGACGAGGTTGACGACAAGACGATAATCCTCGCCGACCAGGCGGAGAAGGCCCTCAGCCAGATAGAGGGGCTCGTGCGGACTATCCTGGACGGGAAGTGTGACGGGGAGAAGGCCGACGTCATCGTCGAGGAGTTCGTCTCAGGCAAGTACACCCACGATCACCCCTTCCTGGCCGAGGACGCAAAGAAGCTCCTGGGGGAATGCGTCAATACCGACGTCCCCGGTGAGGTATACGATCTTATGAAGCTATATCGGATGGAGGTGGCGAGGCGGAGGCCCGGGGTCGAGTACGTCCCGGTGACGGGGAAGTGACCGCCGGATCGGTGCTTCTTCCCCTACCGGCTCCTAATCCCCCATCCTGGTAGACGGATGGGGGCCGGTCTTTGCCGGATACCCCCCCACCACCTCAGATGGCCGGCCCCCAGCCTTCCTCTAGCTCGCATATCTCAACGGGGATCGGGAGATAGAAGATCTCGCTTTCAAGTGCGAAAGTCCTAAATCCGATGAAGTATACCAGAAACGAACTGGAGGGGGAAAATAAGGATTGACCCGGTTTTGTATCTACAGCAGGCTTCAGAAGGTGGAAAAGAAGCTCGACCGCCAGCTTCTCTGGTCTCCACCGATCATCGATGATGGAGGACGATCGGTCTTAGGGCCCCGATCTCTCCGGAATGGATCCCTTGGGATGAATTTCATCACCTTCACCGGCGATATACGCTGCATTGGAGAGCCAGATGGATAGAGAAAGGAAGATCAAGCTGCTGGGCTTGAACCTGGGGGTCGCCGCCGCCAACATAATAATCTTCTCGCCGGCAGGGTTGATACCGGATATATTCGCAGCCAGCAAGTTGATCGCCACCTTCGGCATATCATCCATCATCTTGAGCGGTGCCGGACTGATCTACGGTAATTACATCCTCCTCAAAGAGCCGGAGAGGTCATCTCCCACCAGAAAAATCATGACATCAGAAGATTATGTTGAAAGATTGGAGGCTCACAGGCGGCTGAAAACCTTCGAAAGAAACGTCGACATACTCCTCGATCAGATCGATCGGCTGCAGAATAAGAACAGAATTATCCGAAATATCCTTCTCCAGATCTTCAGCGCATCGGAGATGAGCTACAAGAAGTTCGATGGGGTCATCGCCGAGGTTGAGAGGATATTCTTCATGAACCTGCGCAGCATCCTCAACAAGATGAACGCCTTCGATGAAGAGGACTACAATTTCGTTAGAGAGAGGCGCGAGTCGAGGGACTTTTCAGAGGAGTTTATGGAGGAAAAGATTAAAGTATATAATGAATATATCACTTTTGTAAAATCGGCCACTGAAGATAATGAGCAGATCCTGCTGAAGCTCGATAAGCTCCTCCTTGAGATCTCAGGCCTCAACAGCGTAGAGAGCGGCCAGCTGGAGGAGATGGCCGGGATGAGAGAGATAGACGATCTGATCAAACAGGCGAAGAACTATCGGAATTGAGGAGGGAGGGGCGGCATGTCAAAAGAGATAGATATAAAGAGAATTTTTAAATCCGCCGGGGTGGCAGTAGCTGTATTTTTCTTAATTTACGTAGTGCTTATAATAATCGATGGAGGCGATGGAGGCGATAAGGAACTGGCAGAAATCATAAAAGGTATAAATGTGAATGTAGTCACGGTGGTTGATCCGCCACCTATTGATATTGTCCCCTCTGACGCGAAAGAGATCTTGCCGGATATATCCAAGTACCCGCCGCGGGTTGAGAGGACCACCTCCAGCTATATCGAGATCTTCTCCTCTCCGGAGAAGGCCGGTACAGCCACCGACGGCTGGCTGACGGAGGTGGCGAAGGACTTCAACAACGCAAGGATAAGGATCGACGGCCGGGAGGTATCGGTGAGGCTTAGAGATATGCCCTCCGGCCTGGGGGCGGATTATATCATCTCCGGGAAGCATCGTCCTGACGCCTATACGCCCTCCAACGAGCTCTGGGGCGAGATGATCATCTCCAGAGGGGTCGAAGCCGAGCTGGTGGAAGAAAGGCTTGCCGGGAACGTCGCCGGGATCCTCCTCACCAGATCCAAGAAGGACGAGCTGGTAAATAAATACGGGGTAGTCGATACCAGGACGATCGTCGAGGCCGTCGCCAAGGACGAGCTCGCCATGGGCTACACCAACCCCTTCGCCAGCTCCACCGGCCTCAACTTCCTCATCTCGGCCTTATACGCCCTTGACGGCAGCAACTTATTGAGCAAAGAAGCCGCAGCAGGCTTTGAGAGCTTTCAGGCCCACATCCCCCTCGTCGCCTATACCACCCTCCAGATGAGGGACTCTGCGAGATCAGGTCTTCTGGAAGGCTTCGTCCTGGAGTACCAGACCTATCTGAACACCCCGGATATCAGACATTACGATTTCACCCCCTTTGGGGTCAGACACGACAACCCGGTATATGCCATCGGCGATCTGTCGCCGGAGAAGAGAAAGATCCTGGACGAGTTCATCAGGTTTGCAAAGCAGGATAAGTACCAGGCCCAGGCCACCAGATACGGGTTCAACGGCTTTGATGAATACCGATCCGAAGCCTGGCCGGTCAGGGGCGATCTGATAGTCTCCGCCCAGAGGCTCTATAAAGATAGGAAGAACGTCGGCAGGCCGATCTGCGCGGTCTTTGTGGCCGACGTATCCGGCAGCATGATGGGCGCTCCGCTATATAATCTGAAACGCTCCCTGCGGGAAGGCCAATACTACATAGGAAATGAGAATATGATCGGCCTCGTATCCTATTCCAAAGATGTAAATATTCATCTGCCGATCGCCAGATTCGATCTCGGCCAGAGGAGGTTATTCGTCGGAGCGGTCGATGGGCTGCAAGCAGGCGGCAGCACGGCGACCTACGATGCCATCGCCGTCGCCATGCAGATGCTCGTAGATCAGAAGGCTGCGGGCCCCGATAAAGATCCCAACCTCAGGCCGATCATCTTCGTCCTCACCGACGGCGAGACCAATAGAGGCCATTCGCTGAAAGATATTAGACATATCGTGGAGGAGCTTGGGATACCGATATACACGATAGGTTATAACGCGGATATCAAGGCCCTGAAGGCGATCTCTGAGATCAATGAGGCTGCCAGCATCAACGCCGATACCGAAGACGTTGTCTATAAGCTGAGCCAGCTCTTCTATGCCGAGCTGTAGAGGAGGAAGCTTCGATGGCTTTCACGATGAAGGTGGCCGACGAGGCGGCGAATGATGAGAGGGCTCAGGAGCCTTTCACCATGGAGGTTCCCGATGAAGCGGCGATCAAGAAAGAGGTGCTCGATCAGGTCAGGCCGGCGCCGGAGGAGGTAGGCCAGCTCCAGTCTATGGCGGAGGATAACGTCGAGCAGATTCTGGCCCTGGATATCGGTGAGTTTGGAAGAAAGAAGTATATCCTAGCGTCGATCGACTCCTTCGGGGTCGACTCCATGAAGGGCTCGGCCGCCAAAAATTCTCTCCTCCAGGTGACCGTCGGCCACCTCTCCAGAGACG
Organism: Candidatus Methanocrinis natronophilus; assembly: GCA_029167045.1. Classification (GTDB taxonomy): domain Archaea; phylum Halobacteriota; class Methanosarcinia; order Methanotrichales; family Methanotrichaceae; genus Methanocrinis; species Methanocrinis natronophilus. The sequence goes on along the minus strand of JARFPK010000029.1, from coordinate 2,033 downwards.
GCGATGAGGGCGGGGTGGTGGCAAAAGGGCTGACGGATCTGAACCGGGAGCTGAAAGAGCTCGACCCAGGCCTGATCGATTTCACCAGGACCGGGATCCTCGGCAAGATCTTCGATCCGGTGAGGGCCTATTTTTCCCGATACCAGAAGGCTGATTCGGCTATCGCGGAGATAATCCTCTCTCTGGAGAGAGGAAAGGCTATCCTGAAGAACGATAACACCACCCTCGAGATCGAGCAGGAGGCGCTCCGCGGTCTGACTAAGAAGCTGATGAAGGAGATCGAGCTCGGCATCCTGATGGACAGATCGATAGAGATGGAGATAGAGGCGGCCAGAGCCGGGAACGAAGACCCTGAAAAGGTGAGATTCGTCGCTGAAGAGGTCCTCTTTCCCCTCCGCCAGCGGGTTATGGATATGCAGCAGATGGTCATCGTCAACCAGCAGGGAGTGATGGCGATGGAAGTTGTTTTAAGGAATAACAAGGAGCTGATCCGCGGGGTGGACAGGGCCCAAACTGTTACAATTTCAGCCCTGCGAACCGCAGTGACGGTGGCTGGCGCCCTCTATAATCAGAGGATTGTCCTGAAGAAGATTGAAATGCTCAATGATACGACGAACGATATCATCAGGGGCACGTCGCAGATGTTGAAGTATCAGGGAGCTGAGATCCAGAGACGATCGATGGAGACCAATATCTCCGTTGAGGGGATGAAGGCCGCCTTTGCCGACGTCATGGAGGCTCTCGACTCCATCAGCACCTATAAGCAGGAAGCTCTGCCCAGGATGCGGGATACCGTCCATCAGTTCAAAGAGCTGGCCGCAATAGGCGAAGAGCAGATAAAGCAGATTGAGGAGGGTCGCAGGCTGACAGATTAGCCTGAGAGCCCACCGAACTCCTCCAGATTGTTGATCTGTTATAGAACTAAGCCCGCGTCCTCCCCAGGTGAATGACCTGTGGCATAGAGCCTATGGGGAGGGACGGCCGACCTTGGCCTGCCAGGATATATCCGCTGCAGCTCCCCGGCCTGACCCTCCCCCATGAGTCGTAGGCGAGGTAGCTCCCCGAGACTGAGCTTCCGAAGAGATGGAGGTCCAGCCGGTAGAGGGCGTTCTCTTCGAGGCTGATCAGATCGAGGCCGATCCTCTCGCCCCTGACCCGGCCGCTCGCCCCGACGGTCTCGCCTCTCGCTTGAGGCCCAGGAGTCTCATGGCCGGGAGGCTGGCGGAGCCACCAGACCATAGACTCGATCCCTTCGTCCCTCGTCGGCCTCGGCTCCGTCGGGAGAGAGCTGAAGGTGATATCGGTCCCGCCGGTGGTGCCGCGGCCGAAGATGACGTCATCGACCTGGCTGATATCGAGGCGGAAGGCCTCGGCCCTCCCCGTGGCGGAGTCCACCAGGACTAAGCTCCATGAACCAGCGACCCGGGCGGGAGTCGGCTGAAAAGCCGAGGAGGCGGATCCGACATTCTGATCGAGAGCCAGGCTGGCCGTCTCCTCCCCGACCTCCATAGATGACGCCCCCATCGATAGGATCGCCACAGCGATTACCGAGAATATAGCGCATATTGATTTCATGTTCACGAACCCCTTCTTCATCTTGGCCTTCAAAGTTTAAAAATCAGGCGCTCCCGGGGTCCGCCAGAGACGGAGAGTTGCAGAGGAGATAAACGCCCTTTTTCTAGAAGAAATCAGGCCGGATTCCCGCGACTTTAGTCGTGGGAGGAGGCCGTACTTATTCCCCTGCTCCTTCGGATGAAAACATACTTATGGCTGAAAAATTAAAGTTGACATGATGGTAGATCAGGTATTAACCGTTAGGTGTAAGCTTGCTCCCACTGATACTCAGGCGAAGTCTATCGAGGAGACATTGGTAGTTTTTGCCGACGCTTGCACCTGGATCAATCATAACGTCGATCCGAAGGTTAAGGGCGGGATTAAAATGCAGTACTTGATCTACCAAGATGCAAGGGAGACGTTCGGACTATCTGCGAACTTAACTATTCAGGCTATAAGACGAGTAGCGTCGAACCGTA
>JARFPK010000028.1 GCA_029167045.1 Candidatus Methanocrinis natronophilus | reverse complement strand
GGGATGAGATCTTGGGAGATGGGGGTAGAGAGGGTCTCAGGAGGATCTGAACCCTCCCTCCTCCCCTTGAAGACGGTGGTCTTTCGGTATTGGTGCAGGCTCGGGATTCTGGATTACGATGTTTCTGTAGGGATAGGGTATCTCGATCCCTTCGCGGTCGAACCTCTTCTTCACCGCCTCTCTGATGTCGCAGCCGGTGGTGAAGGCGACGTCTCGCTTGGGGACGTCGAAGCTGAGCCGCAGGTCGACGGCGAAGTCCGCCAGGTCAGTGACCCTCACCGTTATATCGCGGTCCTTGAGGACGAGGGGGTGGCGCTGAGCGACGTCGAGCATGATCTCCCTCGCCTTATCGATATCCGCGTCGTAGCCGATCCCGACGTCCACCCGCCAGGTTATGATGGGGTCTATTATCGACCAGTTGACGATCGGCTGGTTTCCCATGATGCTGTTGGGGACGAAGATCCTCCGGCCGTCCCATGTCCTGATGGTGGTATGCCTGAGGGTGAGGTCCTCGACCTGGCAGTACTCGTTCTCGAAGTTTATGTGGTCCCCCACCCTGAAGGGGTGGAAGACCGCCAGGAATATCCCGGATATGACGTTCGCCAGGGAGTCTTTGGCGGCGAAGCCTATGGCGATGCCGGCCACCCCCGCCCCGGCGAGGAAGGTCACCGCGATCTTGCTGAGGGGGGGTATCTGGAATATCACTATGACGACGCCGAAGATGTATATGAAGGCGACGAGAAGCCTTCTGATGATCGTCCGGAAGGTCATCTCCGTCTCGAAGTCGATGCCGGCCTTCCCCCCGGCCCTCACTCCGGGGATCTGGAAGGCGAAGGCCCTCTCCACAATCTTGGCGGCGAGGTGGGTGAGGATCAGGATAACTATGATCGTGACGATGGTGGTGACCAGGGAGACGATATCGATCCCCAGGGTCGCGTTTAGATGATCGACGAAGGTGACCATCGAAGACTGAAAGCCGTCTCCTGAGAGCTGGGGCGGGATCTCCGATGAGAGCTGGGCGGGGAGGTCTGTGGTGAGGTTAGATCCGTCGAGGTCAGCGGCTGAGACCTCCGGACCGAAGTCGCTGGGGAAGGTGTATTGGCGGAAGATGTCCTCTTCCGCAAGTGAAATTTCGTCTTCTTCCATTGAGATGAATTGGTCAGGTCAAAGGTTTATTAAGGGCTCGCCATCGCCCCTCCGGGGATGGGTGGGGATCGTCTCCTGACCGACCTCTACCCATGATGGCAGCGCCGATGAGATCATAGCGACCGGCCATATAGAAATGGGGGCCTGGGCTCTATCCTTTGGGGCTTGCACGTCCGTTGCCAGGACCCAAAAGGATCTTCAACCTCTACGACGAAGGTCATCCCCGTGGTTCTCCGCGTCCAGAAGATGGGGGTTAGGGTGCTGGGGATAGCCGAGAGCTTCCGGATGACGGCGCCGGAGTCGATCCTCGCGGGGGTGGTGATGCGAAGGGACCTGCGGGTCGACGGGTTCGGCTTTTCCAGGATATCCGTCGGAGGCGACGACGCCACCGAAGGGATCCTGGATATATACAGAGGGCTGAAGAGGGCCGACATAAACGCCCTCCTCCTGAACGGATCGGTGATAAGCTGGTTCAACATCGTCGACCTCGACCGACTCCGGGAGGAGACCTCCCTTCCGGTGGTCAGCCTCACCTATCAGGAGTCGGAGGGGCTGGAGGGGTGCATAAGAGAGCGTTTCGCCCATCCCGAGGAGAAGATCGATATCTACAGGAGGCTCGGGCCCCGGGAAGCGGTGAGGCTGAAGACCGGGTTTCTCGTCTACGTCAGAAGCCTGGGCGCCACGGCGGAGGAGACGAGGGGGCTTCTCAACTCCTTCACCCTGGAGGGGAAGGTCCCCGAGCCCCTCCGGGTGGCGAGGCTCCTTGCCAGGAGCATGATGAGAGGTCAGATGACGGGGGGCCGATCCGCCGGAGGGATCTGATATCCGCCGGTGGGTAGAGATGAGACTGATCCGCGAATTTATGGGGCGCGAGTCTGGAGAGTAAGCCCCCTTCTGTTCGTGCCTTCCGGCATTGGCGGCATTCAGCTCAGCGCCATACCCGGGCGTTGGCTGGACTCCATCGATCGCCCTTATTTTGGCTTGCACCCGCAGGGTTTCGCCGTTTCATCCGCCTCCCGCTCGACCTCAGCCTTCCGGCATCATGGCATTGGAGCGGTGCGGTATCGTTTCTGTGCCAGAGCCAGAGCTCTCGCCCTACACCCAAAGGGGTGTCTGCGTGTCCAGAGGTGGGGGGACTTTCCACACCGGCGAAGGGTTCGCCAGCGGCAGCCGCCCTTCCACTCTCGCGCCCGGTGCGGATCTGGGATGAAGATATAAAAAGCCTTTGAGGCGGGGTCTACCATAGGACCGGATAATCGAGGATCGTCAAAAGGTACGGAAGAAAAGGACGGGTTGGAGAAGACCGGCCTTAAGTCTCCCCTATCGCCCAGACGGAGAAGTTGTCGAAGCCGACGGTGAGGTTTCCGCCGCCGCAGGCCGTCGTCCCGGCGATCAGCCCTACGTTCCCTTCGGGGAAGGAGCCGTCCTCATACTCGGCGAGCTTGACCCCGTTGGTGTAGAAGGTGATCGTCTCACCCTGCCGTTTCACCTGGACTAGGTTCGTCGCCTTTCCAAGATTGATGGCATCAGACTTTTCCCAGGGGTCGTTTCGGGTCCAAGACCCCTCCTCCCTCTTCAGGAACCTGTAGTACCCGTCCCCGGATATCAGGAAGAGGTAGTAGTTAGACCAGTTCAGCCATCCGGTCATCAGACCGTAGATGTTATCGTCAGGGCCGCTGATGGGGGTCGCCTCCACCTCCACTATGGAGTCGTCGAAAGACCTTCCTGATTGGACCCTCCTCCACGAGTCTGCGGGTATGACGTTTATGATGTACCTCCCGTCCTGGTAGCTGAAGCTGTGGTTCTCGTCGGAGGAGCATCCCCACGATCCTCCCACCTTGGAGGTGGAGAAGTCGTCGAGGAAGAGGAGCTCCCCCTTCAGAAGATCTGTAGAAGCCCCCTGGCCTGCGGCTAGGGAGACGGAACCGAGGGCTGCCAGAATAAGGATTGACGGTATCATATACGAGAGTTTCATCGACCAAATCCTCCTGTTTCACCATGAGCTGCCTTGAGGGCCGCCGGGAAGGGCTCCAGGCCGCATCTCTTGGACCTCCTCTTCCCCACCGATTATTAGTATCTGCTCGTCGGGTCGACCCGGATCCTCCAGGAGGATGGCAGCGGTGAGATGGGAGAGGTATTTCGGTGAGCCGTCGAGCCTCCACGGAGAGGCCGGGTAGAGATGATCCCTGGAGATCCTCTCGATCAGATCTTCTCCTCCCGGCGGGCCCTCTCCGCCAGCCTTCCTATCCATATCGTCGCGACGACGGCGATTATCGTCACCAGGATCGCATAGCCCCACATACCGTAAGATGCCATGAAATGGAGGAGACCGCCTTCTGCAAATAGAGACTTTATGGCGTCGTTCCACGCTAAAGCGGCGACGAGGCCGAAGGCGGCGGTTATCAGAGCTGCCAGCTTATCGATCACTTCGGATTTCATAGAATGCACCCGCCGATTCCAGATATATCTTCCAAGCTTCTGCGTATGGGATTTTATCATTTCGTTATTTTGCCGGCCAGGGGCCTGTCCATGGAAGGCCCGCAGTTCGTACTTCTCCCGGACCGGCGGGGTGTAATGCACAATCCTTATATATGACGTTGATATTTAGACATTATAGTACAAAATCATACATTATGGTGATCCGATGAAGTACCTGCAACAGATCGTGGAGGGGAGGGACCTCTCCGTATTGGAGGCGGAGGCCCTCCTCGGGGAGGTCTTCGAGAGGGCGACGGACGGAGAGATCGGGGCGGTCCTCGTCGCCCTGAAGATGAAGGGGGAGTCGGTCTCGGAGATCGCGGGGCTCGCCCGGGCGATGAGGTCCTCGTCTTTGAGGATAAGCCCCCAGGTCTTCGGGCCCCTCGTAGACACCTGCGGGACCGGGGGTGACGGCTCTAATACCATAAACGTCAGCACCGCCGCCGCCATCGTCGCCGCATCCTGCGGCGCCTTTGTGGCGAAGCACGGGAACTACGCCGTCAGCTCCGCCTGCGGATCCGCCAACGTCCTCTCAGAGCTGGGGGTGGAGGTCGCCCCCGGCCCCGAGCAGGTCTGCGAGGCGATCGAGACCCTGGGAATCGGGTTCATGCTCGCCCCCGTCTTCCACCCCTCTATGAAGCGGGTCGCCTCCATCAGGAGGGAGCTATCCATGAGGACGGTCTTCAACATCCTGGGACCCCTAACAAACCCCGCGGGGGCGCCTTTCCAGCTGATGGGGGTCTACGATCCGGCCCTCTGCGACAAGCTCGCCGCCGCCCTCAAGGTCCTGGGGGCGGAGAGGGCAATGGTCGTCCACGGCTCCGGCCTCGACGAGATCACCAACACCGGCCCGACCAGGATCTGCGAGCTCCACGAGGGGAACCTCTCAAGCCAGACCGTCACACCCCAGGACTTCGGCTACCCCCTGGCCGAGATCGGGGATATCCGGGGAGGTACCCCCCAAGAGAACGCTGCAAAGCTGGTGGAGATCCTCTCGGGGGAGAGGGGGCCCGGTAGAGATATCGTGGCCATGAACGCGGGGGCCGCCCTCTCCGTCACGGGGATCGCCGAGACGCTCTTTGAAGGGGCGAGGATGGCGGAGGATGCCATCGACTCGGGGAGGGGTCTGGAGAAGCTTAAGAGGATGGTATCCTCCTGCGGCAGCCCCGAGAAGCTGGAGAGGTTTCTGTGACGAGAGCGAAGATATGCGGCATCAAGGACCCTGGGGCTAGGGACGCGGCCGTCGCCTTCGGAGCCGACGCCGTCGGCTTCGTGGTGGAGATCCCCCGGTCGAAGAGGTCCATAGGCCGGGATGAGGCTAGACGGCTGATCGAGGGGCTACCCCCCTTCGTATCGAGCGTCATCGTGGTGGAGCCCGACTCCGTGGAAGAGGCGGCGAACCTCGCCCTGGATACAGGAGCCGACGCCCTCCAGGTGAACGACTACCTCAGCCTAGAGGATCTCTCAGCCCTCGCCGATATCGTCCCCCAGAAGCTGGTGGCGGCGGTCCCGGCAGCTCCGGGGATCCTGGACCGGGCCCAAGCCCTCCAGGAGGTCGCCGACGCCCTCCTCGTCGACAGCTCCGACGGAGGAGAGCTCGGCGGGACGGGGAAGGTCCACGACTGGAACCTCTCCGCCAGTCTGGTAAAAGATATCGGCGTCCCCATAATCCTGGCGGGGGGGCTCGACCCCGGCAACGTCGCCGAGGCGATAGATACGGTCCGACCCTACGCCGTCGACGTATCCTCCGGGGTCGAGACCGGTGGTTTGAAAGATCCGGAGAAGATCGAGGCGTTCCTCCTGGAGGTGAGGGGTTGTCGATAGCCTCAGAGCTCTTCCCCGGCCGATCCAGGAAGGCCCGGGATGAGGGTCCCCTTCCGCGGCTCTTCGAGGTGACCGACCTCCTGGACCCGGAGGCTCCCCTCGCCCTCTACTCCGCCCTCAGGCAGGAGAGGTTCCCCTTCCTCTTGGAGTCCGTCGAGAAGTCGGGGGATAGGGCCCGGTTCTCCTTCGTAGGAGCCAGCCCCGCCGCCGTGGTGACGGTGACGGGAAGGCGGTTTGCCATCGAGATATGCAGCCGGGGAAGGGGCCTTCAGGAGGCCTTCGTGGAGAGGCTGGCCGCCTCGGCGGTGATAGACGGCGACGACAAATCGACGATATCCGGGGAGATCGGACGGGGCATGGACCTCTTCGATCTCCTGCGATCCGCCCTTCCCGCCGGCTCCGGTCCTTCGAAGTTTGGAAGGCAGGCCTTCCTGGGGGGAGGGATCGGCTACCTAGCCTACGATCTCGTCGCCGAGAGGATAGACCGGCCCAAGACCTCCGGCGCCCCCGACGCCAAGTTCGGGATCTTCGAGGAGAGCTTCGTATATGACCACCTGACAGGAAAGGTCTCTATCGCGGTCGCCCCCCTCCTCGCGGGGGAGGACCCCGAAGAGATCGCCTCCGGCGTCGCCCGCCACCTAAGAGACCTGGACCTGCAGGAGCCGCAGGCCGGAGATCTCGATCCCATATCGGTGGAAGCAGACCCTGCCACCCCCTTCGAGGAGTCGGTCCGAAAAGCTAAAGAGGAGATCCTGGCAGGGGAGATATTCCAGGTGGTCCTCTCCAGGAGGACGAGGGTGAGGCTAAAAAATCCCGACCCAGTAGCCCTCTACAAGAGGCTGCGGGAGATCAACCCCAGCCCCTACACCTACATCTTCGAGTTCGAAGATCACGCCCTGGTGGGGGCGTCACCAGAGACCCTCTTCAGCCTCCGGGACGGGATCGTCACCACAAACCCCATCGCCGGAACCTGCCCCCGGGGCGGATCCCCCGAAGAGGACGACCTTCTGGCGGCCAAGATGCTGGCAGACGAGAAGGAGAGGGCTGAGCATGTGATGCTCGTCGACCTGGGGAGAAACGACGTCCGCTCCGTCTCGAAGGCCGGCTCGATCATGGTGGAGGATTTCATGTCGGTCCTCCGCTACTCCCACGTACAGCATATCGAGACGACGGTCCGGGGGACGCTCCGGGACGGGTGCGACTCCTTCGACGCCGCTAGGGCGATATTCCCGGCAGGGACCCTCTCGGGAGCCCCAAAGATCCGGGCGATGGAGATCATCGACGACCTGGAGGGGAGGAGGCGGGGGATCTACGGCGGTGGGGTGGGATACTTCTCCGCCGACGGCTCCGCCGACTTCGCCATCGCCATAAGAAGCATCGTCCTCGAGGGCGATACGGCCGTAGTCCAGGCGGGGGCAGGGATCGTCGCCGACTCCGACCCCCACCGGGAGTTCCTCGAGACGGAGCGGAAGATGGCGGCGATGAAGCGAGCCCTGGGGGTGGTGGCGTGACGGGAAAGACTATCCTCTTCATCGACAATCAGGACTCCTTCGTCTGGAACCTCGTAGACTACGTATCCCAGTTCCACCCCGAGACGGAGGTGGCCTCAAACAGGATCGAGCCCTCCCGGGTGAAGGAGATCGACCCCCTGGGGATCGTAATATCCCCGGGGCCGGGCAATCCCGCAAACCCCAGGGACATCGGAAGATCTATCGATGTGATGAGACGGTTTCAGGGTACGCCGATCCTGGGGGTCTGCCTCGGCCACCAGGCGATTAACATCGCCTACGGTGGGACCATCGAGAGGACCGACCCCGTCCACGGTAAAGCCTCCGAGGTATTCCACGACGGTCTGGGGATATTCCGGGGGCTAAAAAGCCCCCTCCGAGGGGGGCGCTACCACTCCCTGGCGGTAGAGACCCTCGGACCGCCTCTGATGGTAACGGCCACCACCGCCGAGGGTGTGGTGATGGGGATAAGGCACAGATACCTCCCCGTGGAGGGGGTCCAGTTCCACCCGGAGTCGGTCCTGACCCCGGAGGGAAAGAGGCTTATCGCCAACTGGCTGGAGGGGCTCATCAGATGACCTCCATGGTCGTCAGAGAGATACTGCGGGAGACTAGAGAGAGGCTCTCGGCCCATCCCCCGACCGCTGATCGGGTGAAGGTCAACGACGCCCGGAACCTCCCGGCCCGGGCGGCGGACCTGCGGTCGAGGGGTATATCCCCCATCATCGCCGAGATCAAGCCCCGGATCCTGGGTAGGTCCCTTCTGCCGGATGAGGTGGCTGCGATGGCTCGCCGGTACGAGGCCGATGGGGCTTGCACCATCTCGGTCCTCACGCAGCCGACCTACTTTCTCGGGTCGCCAGAGAACGCGAAGTCGGCGAGGGAGGCCTCCTCCCTTCCCATCCTCAGGAAGGACTTCATCCTGGAGGAGAGGCAGCTCGACGAGGTCGCCTCCGACCTCGTCCTCCTCATCGCTGCCTTCTCCCCCCACCTCGACGGCCTGGTGGAGGCCGCAGAGTCGAGGGGGATGGAGCCCCTCGTGGAGGTCCACACCGAGGAGGAGCTCACTGCCGCCCTCAAGACCGGCACCAGGATGGTGGGGATAAACAACAGGAACCTATCGACCCTGGAGGTCAGCCTCGATACCTTCAAGAGGCTGGGGCCTGTGGCGAAGGGCTCGGGGCTCTTCGTAGTCGCCGAGAGCGGCATAGAGACGAGGGAAGACGTCCTGAGGATGGAGGAGGCGGGGGCCGACGCCCTCCTCGTCGGAACCTCCCTGATGCAAGAGCCAGCGCTCCTCCCCCTCCTCAATGGGGCGGCCCGTCCATGAGGGCGGAGCAGATCCGGTCGGATGACCATATAGAGATGGGAGCTGATGAAGATTTGATGAAGATCACAGATGCGTCGATGACGAGGTTTGGGAGGTTCGGCGGCCAGTTCGTCCCCGAGACCCTTATGCAGCCCCTGAAGGAGCTGGCTGAGGCCTACAGCCGCCTCAAAGTGGACCCGCAGTTCCGAGGGGAGCTCTCGGCCCTTCTTTCAAACTACGCCGGAAGGCCCACCCCCCTTTACCTGGCAAAATCCCTATCCCGGGAGCTCTCGCGGAAGGTCTATCTGAAGAGGGAGGACCTCCTCCACGGCGGCGCCCACAAGCTCAACAACGTCCTGGGGCAGGCTCTCGTGGCCAAGACGATGGGAAAGACCCGGCTCATCGCCGAGACGGGGGCGGGGCAGCACGGCGTCGCCTCCGCCATGGTGGGGGCGAACCTAGGCCTCGATACGGAGGTCTACATGGGGGAGGTGGACATCGAGCGGCAGAAGATGAACGTCTACCGGATGGAGCTTCTGGGGGCGAGGGTGATTCCCGTCAGGTCGGGGTCGAGGACCCTCAAAGACGCCATCAACGAGGCGATGCGGGACTGGGCGGGGAGCTACGAGACGACCCATTATCTGATGGGTACCGTGGCAGGGCCTCATCCCTACCCCCTGATGGTGAGGGAGCTACAGTCCATCATAGGGACCGAGGCGAGGGAGCAGATCCTGAAGGCGGAAGGGAGGCTTCCCGACTCCGTCGCCGCCTGTGTCGGCGGCGGCTCCAACGCCATGGGTATCTTCTCGGGCTTTCTCCAAGACGAGGCGACGAAGCTGATCGCCGTAGAGGCGGGGGGGAGGGGGACCTCCTCCGGCCTAAAGATCGCCGACCACGGCGCATGCCTCAACTTAGGCGAGGACGGGGTCCTCCACGGGGCGATGACCAAGATCCTCCAGGACCCCTACGGCCAGATCCTGGAGTCCTACTCCCTGGCCGCGGGCCTCGACTATCCCGGGGTCGGCCCTGAGCTCGCCCACCTCGTGGAGGTGGGGAGGGTCACCCCCGCCATCGCCGACGACGGAGCCGCCCTGGAGGGGTTCAGGAGGCTATCGGTCCTGGAGGGGATCATACCTGCCCTCGAGTCCGCCCACGCCGTCGGCTTCGCCCTCAAAGACCCCGAGGCCCTCGGCGAGATCGCCATCATCAACCTCTCCGGGAGGGGGGATAAAGACCTCGCCACGGTGATGGAGCACGAGGGAGGGGAAGGGATATGAGGCTCGCTGAGGCCTTCAGCCGCCGGCCGCTCCTCATCGCTTATATCTGCGCCGGCGACCCCACCCCCGGGGCGACGGTGGAGATCGCGGAGCTCCGACGTGGTGGAGCTGGGCCTGCCCCACTCCGACCCGATAGCCGACGGGCCGGTCATCCAGGCGGCGGCCATGAGGGCGATCGAGGCGGGAATGAACACCGACGTATACTTCGATGTCGCCTCGAAGATCCGGGCGCAGGTCCCCCTCGTCTTCATGGGCTACTACAACATGATCTTGCGCCGCGGCCTCGAAAAGTTCGCCGGGGACTGTGCGGATAGCGGGATCACCGGTCTCATCGTCCCGGACCTGCCGCCGGAGGAGACAGGGCCCCTCCGGGCCGCCTGCGAGAAAGCCGAAGTCGATCTGATATCCCTCGTCGCCCCAAATACGCCTCCAGAGAGGATCTCCTACATCGCCGAGGGCTCCAGCGGTTTTCTCTACCTCGTCGCCCGGGCCGGGGTGACCGGCGCCAGGGCCGACCTCCAGGAGTCGACGAAGGCCCTGATCGAGAGGGTGAAGACCCCCCTGCCCAAGGCAGTGGGCTTTGGTATATCGACGCCGGAGCAGGCGGCGGAGGTGATCCGGGCCGGGGCGGATGGGGCCATCGTCGGCTCCGTCTGCGTCGACCTGATCTCGAAAGGCGATCTGGCGGGGCTGGAGGACCTCATCCGCCGGATGAAGGCCGCGATCCTGGAGGCAGTGGCAGTGGAGGCGGCGGGGAGGATCTGAGGGCGAGGCTGGCAGCAGGTCGGTTCTATCCCCCCCGCCAATCCCCGCTTTTTCATGGTCCACGATTCGAGGCTGAAGGGACCATAAATAGGAGGGTCGTGGCGCCGATCGGGGCGGGGCATCACGGACATTTTTTGCACGAATTTACAGAGATTCACCTGAAATGATGTAAATATTTTGATATAATTCTCATATCTAAATGAGAAATTTTTTGCTTATATCTCAAGATCGATCTCATGGATAAACGATACGTATCAGCGTATCAAGTGGTCCGGAGCCTTTTAGTAGGAGGATATACTAGAAAGATATTTATCATATGAGTTGAGAACATGTTCTATACTGTATTGAAGGCATTCACTGCGATCCTAAGAAATCTATGATCCAGGTTGGGCGATAATGGTCGATATTCCCCCAAAGTTCGAGCTGGAACATCTGATGTCCCATACCTTTCCGGGATTCTTCTCAGCCGTGAGCCTCTTCATGCTCATAGACGTCTGGAGCCCCCTGGACCTCACAGCCATGGCGATTAAAGACATAAGCAGCTTGGGGGCCTTTATCGGATTCGTCCTTCTTATAGGCTCGATCTTGGGGATAATAATCGACGGCTTCTATCATTCCATCATCGCGGATCATATATTCGACAAGTTCAATTCAGTAAAAATATATAAAGAAGATATGAAGAAAAAGTGTTTCAAAGACTATTCATCGGGAGCCGAAATATATCGATCACACCATTATTTTATAAAGCAAATGGGTGGTGACAAAGCTATAACTATATTTCAAAATATAATTAATTCATATTATTCCTATGCTCGCTTTTACTCTAATACGTTTATAGCCCTAATACCATTTTCTCTAATTGTTCCGTTTTATATTTTAAAAATAATTCATATATCTTGGGAGTATTGTATATTGCTAGGGGTTTTTTCCTTTTTTCTGGCTTGTTTCTGCTTTTATAGCGGGTATGTGGCCTATAGGACCTATAACAGGGCTTTATATTCTGCCATCTACGGTTATGTGGGGGAAAGCAGCGAAAAGCCTTGAATAGAGGATGATATAGGGTTGGAGATCCGGTATCCAGACGGATTGATTAAAAAAAACGAGATAATGAGGTCATTGCGTATAGGAGGGAGAATATGGAAGAGTACATAATAATGTATTTATTTATAATAATCTCAATTATACTCTTCCTGTACCTTCTCTTAGCAGACCGCAATCAGCAACACCGAATTAATAATCTATGCCCAAGTTTAGAGAGTAACAAAAAATATATAAATTGGTCCTTTTCCTTATTACAGGTTTTAGTTTTAACTCCATTCTTATATTTATATTGTATTAAGGACTACTCGATAACCGACATTCCCTACGTTTTTTATTTTGCAATAATATTAATTATTTTACCGATCTTTTTTTTAATCGATAAAGTTATAAGTTTTAAAATGTTTAATTTTAATTTAAATTATATAATAAAATTGGATATATTTAAGATTTGTACATTTGAAGGAGTACTAACTAAAGACGAAGGAAAAAACGTATATAAATTAAATAATATTGGATATGAGATGAATGGTAACATCCACATTAATAGATCCACAGGCGAAATCAAAGGATATTTTTTTCAAAGTAATAAAATATTTTTAAAATTAATCGGAAATTATATTGATAGGGATTTCGGAGAAATTAGTGGTAGGTTCTTTCTTAAAAGAAGCGCAGATGAAGGCAGAATAACTATTGGTAAATTTAATGGTAGTATAAATGGGAGATTAAAAGATGGATTTAGTATAAAATTAAATGGTAAAGTATTTCCTCAAAAATTAATCATCAAAATTGAATATCCGGTAGAATCTGTAAATTCTGATCCAACATATAACGAATCGAATAACGAATCGAATTTTGACAACGAATATATCTGGCATGCAGAACTACTTTGGGAAAAGAGTGTTGGCGACATCAAATTAAATGTTGTGCCTAAAATAAAAGAACTAAAAAAGACTTTTAATACAAGAATAACGTACAAAACATGGGACCAAAAAAATGGTCTCAGCTATTCATCCAATAATAAAATAAGAAATAAGCATGAACCACTACCATTTATTAATTTCATAACTAAAATAATATCGAAAAATGCGTTCCTAATAGTATCAAGATTTCTCATCCTAATATTTATTATTTTAATTTCTTTATATTTTATTTTTCCGGGAGACGTTATTATATATCCCCCGCAGATGTCGGATAGTCTCTCAGCTGAAGAATCGTTGACAAGAATGATATTAATCACGAATATCGGTTCCGACTTAAAAAATTCAAAATGTATCCAACAAATGATACTATCTGGAATACAACAGGCCTAGCTCCAAAAAATTTATCAAAAGATGATAATGTCACGTTTCTTATTAATATTACGGCTGTAGACCTATCACCAGGAGAATATCGTGGATTTATTGAAATTAAGGCAAATAAGTCTACAATACTGGGGGAAAGTAAGCCGATATCCATCGGGAAAATCCCCGTTGTTCTGAATGTATCAAAGCCTAAAAGCTCGCCGCCGGAGCAGACATCCCGGAGAGATATAAATATAAGTGGTAATATTAATATTACTAAATAGAGCCCTCGCGAAAAGATTGTTAAGGAGTAAGAATATCCCATCTGATATCAGTCGTTTTCCAGGCGCATACAGAAAGATCCGGCCCGAATCATCCGCCCTCCGCCCCCTCCCCCTTTGCCCCTGGGAGCCCTCTTGGCTGAAACCACATTCTTGGGGGCTTGGAAGCTCGAACCGGCCCGTCCCTGAAATCCCGAGAAAAGATTGATCCGGGGTGGGGGCTCATCGCCCGCACCCTGAAGCACGCTTCTTCGAATCCTCCCCTACCATCACACCGTGAGGGTGTAGGAGTAGCCGCTCCTGAAGAACCGATAGTAAGACCTGAAGTAGCCCGGGCTCGCTATCCTGATGCTGTGGTACTGGTCGCCGGGGACGGTGAAGCTGACGACTCCGTCGAGCCTTCCGTCACTTATGTCCCGGTACTCCTGGACCCCGTCGACGGTGACGGTGAAGCCGGTGAGCCAGCTCGACCTGACCGTAACCCGGGAGTAGGGCGGGATCGGTCCGGGGACGGGGCCCGGCGGCCAGGCTCCGGTACCCACGTCGATGATCACGGGGTTGGAGGGCTGGTTGTTGACGACGAAGAGGAGGATGTGCCGGCCGGGCTCGTCGCCGTGGAAGGCGATCCTGGTGTAGCCGGGCCATAAGCGGTAGGTCTTCTTATCCACCCTGCCGCTCGGGTATATCTCGTAGAACTCCGTCGATCCTCCGGTGGAGGAGTAGGCGAGGAGCTGCATCCACGCCCCCAGGGGGCAGTATGCGTACTGGGTCCAGGACCAGGTCCCCATGATCCAGAGGGCGTTCGTCCCGAAGTATCCGGTTCTGAAGGCGGAGTAGGAGGTCGCCTCCCCTCCGAAGTAGACGGTGGAGGGCTCACTTCCAGAGATCGAGTACTGCTGGATCTCGCCGAAGGCCGGCTGCTCCATGCTGTAGTAAGCCTCTGCGAGGCCGGAGGGGGCTGAGGGTCCCATCGGCCCCGAGGAGTCCGGGCCCAAGACTATCGATCTCATAACGGTATCGGGCATCTCGCCCTCGCCGTAGGCTAGATCGAAGCCGGGACCCAACCCCACTCCCTCAAAGTCGGTCATCTTCTCTTCGGTCCACTGGCCCGCGGCCAAACCTATCGATAATAATAGCAGTAGGGAAATCAAGGCTTCCTTTACGGTCAAGAGGAACACCCCCGATCCTCCTTATGGCCCTAATAGTACAAAAAGTTTTGGAGTGATCCAGCGGTGGTGGGAGCGGGGAAGGCCCTGGCCCCCGCCCACCCTCTACATCGACTCGAGGGCCGGGATCCCCAGGGTCTCCAGGGTCGCCCGGAGGCAGTTTCGCGCCGCCTTGACGAGGGCAAGCCTCGCCTCCTTTATGCCGGGGTCGGCCTCCAGGACGGGGCTTGACCTATAGAACTGGTTGAAGGCCTCGGCGAGCTCCCGGGCGTAGGTGGCCAGAAGGTGGGGCTTCAGCTCCCGGGCCGCCACCTGGACGGCGAGGTCGAACTGGGAGATCTTCCGGATCAGGTCGATCTCCTCGGCGCCTGTGAGGAGGGATGGGTCGAAGTCGCCGAAGGCTCCGGCCTTATCGAGGATGGAGGAGGCCCTGGCGTGGGAGTACTGGATGAAGGGGGCAGAGAGCTTCTCGAAGTCGAGGGCCGCCTTCCAATCGAAGACCGTCGCCTTCTCCGGAGATACCCGGACGACGTCGTACCTCACCGCCCCCAGGGCGACCTCCTTGGCCACCGCCCGCCTGAACTCCTCCCCCTCCTCGGGCCTTCGGGCCGTCACCTCCTTGAACGCCTGGGCCTCCACCTCGTCGAGGAGCTCGTCGGTGGAGATGAACTTGCCCTTCCTAGTGCTCATCGATCCCGTCGGGAGGGATACGAACTCGAAGATGACGATCTCCGGCTCTCTCGCCCCCATCAGCCGGAGGGCGGCCTTGAGCTGGCCTGAAATAAGCTTGTGGTCAGCCCCCAGGACGTCGATCATCCTGTCAGACCGCTCGGCCTTCCATCTGTGGTAGGCGAGGTCTCTTGCGGTGTAAAGGGACGTCCCGTCAGACCTCTTCAGTACCAGCTTCTTCTCGAAACCCTCGCCACTGAGGTCGAGCTGGAGGGACCCCTCCTCCCAGTCTGTCAAACCCGTCGCCTCGAGGCGATCGAAGATCCGGGCCGTCGAGCCGTCCCGGACAAACTCGCTCTCCCAGTGGTACGAGTCATGGCGTATGTTCAGCCTCCGCAGGGTCTCCTCGATCCCGGAGAGGGCGTAATTTACCGCCTCCCGGAACTTCTCCGCCGTCTCCGGGTCCCCACCCTCGTAGAGCTGCATCAGCCGATCTACCCCCTCCTTCAGTCCCGGCTCCGCGGCGAGGTCCTTGTTCGCCTGGATGTAGACTTTGGCGGTGGCATGGTCGGCCTTCGAGCCGTCGAGGGGATACCGGCCGCATCCCCAGACGACGATGGCTATCTGCCGGCCCATGTCGTTGACGTAGTACTGGGCCTCCACATCGCAGCCAGCCCGCCGGAGGATCCTCACCAGGGTGTCGCCGATGACGGAGTTTCTTATATGACCGACGTGGAGGGGGCCGTTGGGGTTGGCGGAGGTGTGCTCGACGATCACCCTCTCCGTCATGGAACCGGTCCAGCAGCGGTCTCCTTCAGCCTCCAGGACAGCCGAGTCGAAGAACCGACGGCTGGCGAAGAAGTTGAGATAAGGACCCATCGCCTCGACCCGGTCGACGGTCCCCCTCCCGTCGAGGACGATCGCCTCCAGGATCTTCTGAGCGATCTGCGCAGGCTTTCTCTTGAGGACGGGGGCGAGCCTGAAGGATATGGTGGAGGCGAGGTCGGCGTGGGGGCTCGTCTCCAGCATGAGATCGTTTCCGTTGACCTTCCCGTCGGTCTCGGGCAGAAGAAACCCGCATCGGTCCAAGGCGTCGCGCAAGAGCGACTCGACATCTCTCCAGAAGTCCAGGAACATGAGAACATCACCGTACGACTCGGGGGAGGGAAGTTCGATATACCGATATAAGCGTTCCGACGCCGCCTACCGGGAAGGCCGACCCCTCTCCTGGGGCCGGAAAAGCATAATATAATTGAGCCGGTTTATACTTCCATCGGAAAATGGGGGAAAATCGATCATGAAGAAGATTCTGGCAATTCTTGTGCTGATATCGGCCTTCGCCTCCGCCTTGGCCGCCGCTTCCGCCTCCACCGGCGGCTCCGGCAAGGTCGAAGCGATCACCATCATCAGCCTTCCCGTCGACTCGGTGACCATCTACCCCGACGGCCTCGCCACGGTCAAGAGGACCGGAGAGATGGAGATGACGGAGGGGGTCCACCAGCTCGTCGTCGACCTGCCGACCTCGGTGGATATGGACTCGGTGAGGTTCTCGGCGACGAACGCCTCCGTCGAGAAGGTCGTCCGCCGCGACAACCCCGAGTACACCCTAAACGTCTCCACCCCAGGGGTCCAGAGGTTCGACCTCGTCTACCTGATGCCGAGGGCCGGATCCTGGCGGCCGAGCTACTCGGTCCATATCGAGGACGAGACGGTCCTGGTGTCGGCCCAGGCCGTGGTGACAAACAGATTTGGCGAGGATATGGAGGCGATCAGGCTGAAGCTCGTCTCCGGCCCGCCCCAGGTCGAGGCCGTCGAACTCTTCAGGGCCTCCCGCGGCTTCGCCGACTACGCCCTCGAAGAGGCGGTGGCTGAGCGGGCGGCCTTCGTCCCCAAGGCCGCGCCCCTCCCAGCCACCGGGGAGCTGGAGATGCTCTACATCTACGAGCTGCCCGGTCGAAAGGACCTGGAGGTGGATAGAGAGGTGGGCTTCCCCTTCATCGAAGAGACCGTTCCCATCTTGAGAAGCTACGTCTGGAACGCCTACGTCAATAACGAGGGACCTGTGACTGAGGTGATAAAGGCGAACAACACCATGAAAGACCCCTGGCCCGCGGGGTCGGCGCTCCTCTACAGGAACAACGAGTACGTCTCGATGGTGGTGATCCCCTTCACGCCGACGGGAACGGAGGCGCAGATCAATTTGGGGTCCTCCTCGGACCTGAAGGTCGGAAGGGATCTCGCCAACTACACCACCTCGGAGGAGATAGTCGCCGTCCCGGGAGCCGGTAACGCCACTCAGCCGATGAAGGTGACGACGGAGACGTGGACTTACCAGCTGACCATCAAGGTCAACGTCGATCGAAACGCCACGGTGGAGGTCTCGGATACGAAGCCGATCCGGGGCGAGATGGTCTCGGCGGAGCCGAAGCCCGAGGAGACGACGGCGACATCCCTGAAGTGGGTCCTGGAGCTACAGCCCCGGGAGGAGGTGACAATTGAGTACGCCTACAGGATTGTGACAAGGGAGTTGGTGGCGAGCAGCAAATAAGGCTGTGGCCACCAAATTTTTTTCAAGCTTCACTCGATGGGGACGGCCTTTGGCTTCACCACGATCAGCTTGGGGAGGTGGACCTCTAAGACCCCGTCCTCGTACTTTGCCCTCACCTGCTCGGGCTTGACCTCACTGTTGAGCTTAACCCTTCGGCTCGTCTCCGCCTCGGCCCTCTCCCTTCTGATGTAGGTTCCAGCAGGCCGTACGAACTTCGCCTTTATGGTCAGGGCGTCCTCCGTCACGGCGAGGTCGATCAGCTCCTTCTTCGTCCCCGGAAGGTCGATATATACGACGACCTCTTCGGGGGAGTCGATGACGTCTGCGGCTGGGAGGTCACCGGCCTCGGGGAAGCTATCCGCGACGTCTCCGAGGACCTTCCTGAAGACGTCTCTTGCCTGGACCGACCTCTTCATCGATTCCATGACGGCTCTGCCTACCATCCTCTCTGCATCTTCTCTCATACAAAACACCTCGATCTTGTAGCGGAATTCCAAAGATGATCTTCAACCTTCCGATCTCTTCCCCGACCTTTGGAGCCGGGGTCCCGGAAGGTTCCTCCCAAAGCCGGGCTTTGCGAGAAGCTCCCCGTCCGCAAAGACGACCTCGCCCCGTATCATGGTGATCCTGGGGAAGATGGCCCGCCGCCCCTCGTAGGGGGTCCATTCGGCCCCGCTGTGGAGCCTGTCGGCCCTGATATCGCTGGCGCCCCGCGGATCGATGACGACGAGATCGGCGTCCTTTCCCCGGGAGATACCCCCCTTGGAGGAGAGGCCCATGATCTCGGCGGGCCTTTTGGAGAGGGCGTCGACGACCCTCTCCAGGGAGATGAGGTTGGACCGAACTGCCATCAGCATCAGAGGGAGCATCGTCTCGACCCCGGGGACCCCGGGCGGAGCGTCCCAGATCTCGTCCCTCTTCTCCTCGGGTAGGTGGGGGGCGTGGTCCGAGGCGATGGCGTCGATCTCCCCCTTCCGCAGCCCCTCCCAGAGGGCGTCTCTGTCCCGGAGGTCCCGAAGGGGTGGGTTCATCTTGAGGAAGGTCCCCTGCCTCCGCCAGTCCCGTTTCGTAAAGAGGAGGTGGTGGGGCGCCACCTCGCAGGTCGCCATCTTCCCCCTCCCCTTGGCCGCCCTGATATGGTCGAGCCCCTCGGAGGTGCTGAGGTGGCAGATGTGGAGTCTCTCGGCGATGGAGAGGGCCGCCTCGATCGCCTTCGCCTCCGCCAGGTTCGGCCTCGCCGATGAGTAGAGCTCCGGCTCCCTTCCATCCCGGAGCGGCTCTGAGCTCTCGCGGATCACCCCGGGGTCCTCGGCGTGGATGGTGGGGAGGAGCCCGGCCTTTGCCGTCGCCTCCAGGATCCGCCGGAGCTCTTCTCCACTGTGGTCGTAGGTGAAGATCTCGCCTATCGCCGATGCTCCCAGATCTGCAAGCCTCTTCACATCCCCAGGCCCGCCGTTGAGGCAGAAGTCGACGACGGAACGCCGCTCGGCGATCTCCAGCTTCATCCTGTAAGACGGGCCGTCGACGGTCGGAGGGTTCGTATTCGGCTGGTCGACGACGGCGGTGACCCCCCCAGCGGCGGCGGAGGTGGAGCCGGTCTCCCAGTCCTCCTTGAAGGTGTAGCCGGGGTCCCGGAAGTGGACGTGGATGTCGATCGCCCCCGGAAGTACTATCATGCCCCGGCCTTCGATCGTCTCCTCCGCATGGTGGTCCCCCCCCAGGGAGGCTATCTTCCCGTCCCGGATCCAGACGTCCAGGCTCTGGAGGCGACCGTCTACGTAGACCCTCCCGCCCCTGACGACCCGGTCCATACCGGTCATAGCTTGTATCCGAGCTTCCTAAGCAGACTTCTCCTATCGGCGACGTCCTCCTCCGACTCCGCCCCCTTCGGCGAAGAGCCGTCGATGACCCCCAGGATACCTCCGCCCTGCTCGGTCCTCGCCACCACCACCTCCACGGGGTTGGCGGTGGCGCAGTAGACGCCGCAGACCTCCTGGACCGACTTTATCGAGTTGAGGACGTTGATCGGGAACGCCTCCCGGAGGAGGATGACGAAGGTGTGGCCGCACCCCAGGGCCAGGGAGTTCTCCCTCGCCGCCCCGACCAGCTCCGGGTCGTTGCCCTCGCACCGGACGAGGCACGGTCCGCTCGCCTCGGAGAAGGCGATACCGAACCTGGACTTTGGAGCGGTTCCCGCCACCGCCTCGTAGAGGTCTTCCGCCGTCTTGATGAAGTGGCTCTGCCCCAGGATCAGGTTCGAACCCTCGGGGATGTTCATCCTTACCATCTCATGATCCATCTATCAAATCCTCCCTGACAGAATATTGTGGTCCTAGATGACTTATATCTATGGCTTGAGGGCGGATATCTTCCGGCCGGATCTATGCCAGAGAAGGGGATGGCCAGAAGGACCGCCACCCAGGGGTACGGGTCGGTGGGGGGAAAGGGATGGCCGGAAGGACCGCGGCCCAGGGGTAAGGGTCGGTGTGAGGGAAAGGGATGATCAGAAGGACCGCGGCCCAGGGGTAAGGGTCGGTGTGAGGGAAAGGGATGATCAGAAGGACCGCGGCCCAGGGGTAAGGGTCGGTGGGGGGAAAGGGATGATCGGAAGGATCGCGGCCCAGGGGTACGGGTCGGTGGGGGGAAAGGGATGGCCAGAAGGACCGCGGCCCAGGGGTACGGGCCGGTGGAGGGGAAAGGGATGGCCGGAAGGACCGCGACCCAGGGGTACGGGTCGGTGGGGGGAAAGGGGAAGGAACGACACTTATATTTAATCTATAATGGAAAGAAGAAGTCGGAGAGCGGAATGAGAAAGATCGAATACTTCCCAGTGAGCATGAAACAACTTCTGGTGAAGATGAAAGACACCAGCGAGCTCATGCTGGATCTCGGATACTCCGCCGTCCTCTACGACGACGACGACCTCGCGATGGAGGTCATCAGGCTCGAAGAGATGATGGACGTCTACGACTACCACGTCCAGATATCGGCGATGCTCGCCGCCAGGACCGTCGAGGACGCCGAGGCCCTCTCCGGCGTCCTCCAGATAGCATCGGCGGCGGAGATAATCTCTAACGCCGCTGGAGATATCGCCAGCATAGTCCACCTGAAGATGGGGATACCCTACGAGCTGAAGAAGGACCTGAGGCAGGCAGAGGAGACGGTGGCCAGGGCGGTGGTGGGCGCAGATTCGAAAGTAGCAGGCCGAAAACTCGACGACATCTCCTTCGAGACTGAAGGCGGGATGGTGGTCATCGCCATAAGGCGTGGCGAGAGCTGGATCTACGATCCAGAGCCGGATACAGAGGTCATGCCAGGAGACATCCTCTTCGCCAGAGGCCACGACGAGGGGGTCCCCCTCTTCCTGGAGATGACCACCGGCAGACCCCCGGTCCCGAAGACCTACCAGGAGAGCGGGATAGGCCAGCTGGAGAGGGCCGTCGACATCATCGTCGAGATGAAGAACAGGTCGGAGCTGGCGGTGGGGCTCGCCTATACCGCCGTCCTCTTCGACAGCGAAGAGGTGGCGTTCGAGGTCGAGGAGATCGAGCAGGAGATGGACGAAATGAAGTACGAGCTGCAGCGGTGGGTCCTGCGGGCTGCCAAGCACGTCGACGACATCGAGAACCTCCGGGGGCTCCTACATCTAGCGGTATCGACTGAGATCATCAGCGACGCCGCCCTCAAGATAGCCAACGTCGTCCTCCACGATATAGAGCCCCATCCGATCCTGGCGATGGCCATGAGGGAGTCGGACGAGGTTATAACCAGGGTTGAGATAGCACCGGGGGCCGAGATGGACGGAAAGACCCTGGAGGACTTGGACCTGGAGACGGAGACAGGGATGTACGTCCTCGCCGTAAAACGGGGTGGGAGATGGACCTACAACCCCAGGGCCAAGGTGAGCCTGGGGGCTGGAGACCTGATATTCACCCGAGGGAGCAAGAACGGCGAGGAGCTCCTGCTGAGGATGAGCGGGGCCAAGCCCTCATAACCTGCCGACCCCGCCGAGGATTGAGGGGCTTTCCCGGGAATAGCTGGCTGGTTGCTACCTATTCTACCTCTTTTTTCTCTGTAGCTTTCTGCGGAGGACGATCATCGAGGTGAGGAAGTAGCTGGAGGAGAAGATCGCCGCCGCAAAGGCCGCTTCTCTGAGGCTAGGGTCTCCGATGTAGTCGAGGTAGAGGGTATAGGCGAGAAAGAAGACGACGCCGGCCAGCAGAGCTTGGCTCCCGATGCTACGCCTTTTGAAGTTCGTAAGGATCCTCATGGGTCCACCCTGGGAGCTAAAGGTACTTCACCTCTTCGTCCCGAACGGGTTCGGCTTCTCTGATCTTCCCGGTCCGGGTCATGTAGAGCCTCGTCCACCAGACGGTGGTGAGGGGCGATATGACGAGGACGCTCAAGATCCCGGTCAGCATGGAGAAGAAGGTGCTGGCGGTCTCAGATCCCGAGAAGGGTAGGCCCAGGAACTGGATAGCCATGGAGACGGCGATGACGACGAGCCAGATGAGAAATACGTCCATCTTGTTGGACAAGAAGAACCTGATCCCTGATCTTATGGCCTCGATGGGTCCAAGGCTGCTTAATACCAGGGCGTAGGGGACGATCGCCAGGGCAACGGATATTATAAAGCCATAGGCTATTACCAGAAATACCCATAGGATGATGGGACCGAATTCGGGTTCATTTGCCCCCAATATCCCCATCAGATCTGATAGGAAGGGGAGGGAGAGGACGAGAGCCCCGGCGATGATGAAGACCATCATAAGAACCTCTGCGATAAAGAGGTTCAGATAATGGCGCCTCCCGGAGGCCCACATCTCCTTGGTGCTGGTCTTTCCTACATCGGTCGCCTCCCTCGCCATCCCTATCGCCCCGGCGGTGAAGAAGCTCGATGCGAGGTAGATCAGGAGGATCCCGACGAGGAGGATCGCCGCCGCCATGCCGAGGTTCGTCGCTGAGGAGAGGAGCTCTGCCATCTCTTCGGGGGATTGGACGTCCCCTGCCGTGGAGAAGAGCTCTGGGGAACCGGTGATCAGAGGATAGAAGGCAGCGATTACCGCGGCGATGGCGATGACCACTATAAAGACGACCATGAGGACGAAGGGGAGGGCGAGGATGAGGTTCTGCCTCCAGGTCTCAAAACCCCTCCTTATCAGGGTTCCAATATCTTCGTACATACGGATATCCCCATGAAGCCGGATGTATAACATTCTTTCGAGAGGTCTACCTCCGAAGGGCAAGCTAGAGATGACCGGAGGATTTTTTCCCGAGATGTCACCCCACCATATCCCACAGCTCATCTCCTACATGGTGGACCGATTTGACCGCCTTGCCCGTGCCCCTCATATCGGTTCCGGGGATGAGAGCCACCCCTACGGCCAGGGGCTTATTGTGCCTCTCCTCGACTATCACCACGGGATCGCCGGGAACGATATCAGGATCCGCTTTCACGATCCCGGGGGCCATCACGTCGGCGCCGTTGACGATGTAGCTGACGGCCCCGGAGTCGACGACCACCACCATCCGCCTCTTTGGCGGAAATTCGATGGCGCCCCGGACGGTGAAGAAGGGCTTGCCTTCCAGCATAATGAATACAGGCCTCCCCTTCAGGAGGATCAGGTTGAAGTCGTCGTCGGTATCGGCGACCTCGAGGGGGAGCCCTCTCAATGGAGATGGATCTTCCAGGAAAGGCTCGATCAACCTCAGGATCCTCTTCGATTCGCTCTCCTTGAGGTGGTGCCTGGATTTGATCTTCATAAAACCATTATTCCCCGACAAGTTTAAATATGCAACGTGCAAGTCTCGCCATAGCTTTTGTCTATCCGACTGGAGAGAGGCCGATGGCTCAGAGACCCCTTGATATTTTAAATGAATCGCTGAACGGGCCCGTTATAGTTAAGCTCAAGGACGGAAGGGCGTTTAGAGGAGAACTTCAGGGCTACGACATCCACATGAACCTGGTCCTCGACAACACCGAAGAGATCAAAGACGGGGAGGGTTCCAAGAAGCTAGGAACCGTCGTCGTCCGAGGAGATAACGTAGTTTACATTTCACCGTGAGGTCAAATAAATGACAAAAGGCACCCCATCCATGGGAAGGCGCCAGAAGAAGACGCACGTCAAGTGTCGTCGCTGCGGCAAGGTATCCTATAACTTCCATGAAAAGGCCTGCGCGTCCTGCGGCTTCGGAAAGTCCAAGAGGCTCCGAGGCTACGGCTGGCAGAGATATAGCAGCAACTACGGCGTAAACTGAGCGGAGGTCCGGGTTGCAGGACAAGTGCGGCGTGGTGGGGATCTCCTCAGGGGATCCGTCTCGGGACGTTGCCAAGTCGATCTATTATGCACTCTATGCTCTGCAACATCGGGGCCAGGAGTCGGCCGGTATCTCCGTCTACGACGGGAAGGTCGTATGGACCCACAAGGCGATGGGGCTCGTCGCCGAGGTCTTCAACAACGCCCGGATCGAAGCCCTGGGTGGGGCCACCGGCATAGGCCATGTCAGGTACTCTACGGCGGGAGAGTCGGCGCTCAAGAACAGCCAGCCCATCCTGGTGAAGTACAGGGAGGGCTCCGTCGCTATAGCCCACAACGGAAACCTCGTAAACGCCGGAAAGCTCAAAGAAGAGCTAGAGGCGGAGGGGGAAGTATTTCACTCCACCTCAGACACCGAGGTGATCGCCCGCCTTTTTGTAAGAGCGATGCTGGAGCGGGAGGACCCCGCCGAGGCGGTCAGGACGGTGATGCGCAAGGCCGTCGGCTCTTACTCCGTCGTCATCCTCTCGGGAAACCTAATCATAGCGGTGAGAGACCCCCTGGGGATAAAGCCGCTCTGCGTAGGCAAGACCGAGGACGGCGTTATCATCGCCTCCGAGTCCGTCGCCATCGACACCCTCAACGGGAAGCTCGTCAGAGACGTCAGGCCCGGGGAGATGGTGATCGCCAAAGACGGAGAAGTCCGGTTTTACCAGCTCTCTCACCAGCAGTCTCCGGCCCACTGCGTCTTTGAGTACATCTACTTCGCCCGCCCCGACAGCATCATGGATGGAAGGCTCGTCTACGACGTCCGGGTGAAGATCGGAGCAGCCCTCGCCGAGGAGCACCCTTGTGATGCAGATACCGTGACCCCCGTACCCGACTCGGGGATCACCTTCGCCATCGGATACCACCAAAGGTCCGATATAAAGTACCGGGAGTGTCTGATGAAGAACCGCTACATAGGCAGGACCTTCATCATGCCCGGCCAGGAGCTGAGGGAGATCTCCGTGAGGCTGAAGATGAATACCATCCGCCCCAACATCGAAGGGAAGAAGATCATCATGATCGACGACTCCATCGTCCGGGGGACGACGAGCCGGCGGATCGTGGACATGGTGAAGTCAGCGGGGGCGGATGAGGTCCACGTCCGGATCGGAAGCCCCCCCATCCTCGCCCCTTGCTACATGGGGATCGACATGGCGTCGAGGGACGAGCTGATCGCCGCCCACAAGACCGTCGCCGGGGTCGAGGCGGTGATCGGCGCGGACTCCCTCGGCTACATCAGCCACGAGGGGCTGGTGGAAGCGATCGGCCTGCCCCGGGAGAGCCTCTGCATGGGATGCCTGACCGAGGTTTATCCGATCGAGATCCCCGGGGAGGTCTGCCGCCTCGCCCAGACGAGGATCACCGAGTTCATCAAGCCAAAGCTCCCCATGATTTAGGCATATCAAGATGATTTTCGCTACCATATACCGCAATATATAAATATTTTTATTATATGCTCGAATATGCATATGAATTGTTCACTCGCATCAAAAAATAAATATTCTGAAATATATTTATGAGATAACCGAATATTACGGCACTTCACCCTCAATTGGTTGATACTCTTTGATACGGATAAGTCAACAGCTCCCTAAACGACCAATCATGGTCGGTCAAACCACATCTCTTCGCAGGGGTGTTCTTTCTTTTCCTCCCCAAGGGATCCAAGCTTATCAGAGACCAATGCCCTCTGCAAAAGTTAAAATGGGCAAAGTAGAGTGTCATTTGCTTATCAAGCTCAGAAATCTTCTTTGAGAAGCCGATGGTCTTCCTCGATATGCGGTTGTTGTCCTGTCTCAACATCAGGTTCTGTCTCTCGACCAGGCTTGTTGAAATGTCCTTTGGATCGATATCCTTCCCGAATATCACCTTCTTTTTGACTTTCCTGATAGCTCCTCCTGCTTTGAACTTTATGACCTGAGCGTACCTCAGATCAGCATCTGGCACCAACTTTGGCTTTCTTGGCCGTCCTCTCCTCAAAGTCTTTGAAAAGGCGACCAGCTTTCCATATGATTTCAGCAACGCCTTGGTGTAGAACTTCAAACCATCATTCTGATGCAAAGCCTACCCAGACCCAGGTCCCATCGTCTTCATACGCTTCCATTCGAGGTACTTGTTTTTTAACAAAGGTCCAAAGCTCGTCAAGCTCGACCTTTGAGACGACTATCTCCTTCATGAGAGCTTTGTTTACCTCTTCGCCCTCTTCTGCAGCCCTCGAAAGCCATCGTCTCACTGTATCCAGCTTAAATCTTCAATGCGATGAGGATCTGATCTTCTTCTCTCCTCAGATCAATAAAATACCGTCTTAGTCCTCCCGCAAAACACCTGACCACAATGGCGGCAGATGTACTTTTGGACCTTCCCGCTTTGGTAATATATCTACCGTTACCGATAACGTTTCCTTCGCCGGTTACACCAAAGTACAATCTTGGTTAGGGGATGGCAGATCTATGAACTTTGGCTTTGGACTCCTCTTTGCCATCTTGCTATCCCTCGACATCAATAGCAAGTTACAAGTATAAAAATCGACCTATCGAGAGGTCACCGCCCATCCTTTCGCTTCGCCTGCCATCCGCCCTCATAACCCTGATATAAAATGCCCACCTTCTCTCCCCTCCATCCGACGGAGCCTTCCATGTTCGACTACGCCGAGAGATACGGCCACCGGTTCGTCACCCTCGCCGACAGCCGCGCCACCGGGAGGGAGTTTGAGTTCGACCAGATCCTCCTGATGCCGACGGCCCGGGGCTACCGGGCCCTGGTGGAGCTGGCAAAAGAGGAGGTCGACCCCCGGGTGATGAGGCTCCTCTCCCAGCTCTGGCCGGAACCGACGATAGAGAACCTCTCCTTCTTCGCCATGGCCGCCGCCGTCTACGCCCGGTCGGTCGCCGAGCCCCCCTATACCATAGACGTGGGAAGGGTCCTCCTCCGGACCGCCGCCTTCTGCCGCCTCCGATGCGTCCGCCGGGAGGAGACCGGTGGCGGCTGCATGCCAGCGATGGATCGTGGTCGTCACATTGTCCCAAAGTGCGTCAAGCTCCCCAGAGACGTCGACGTCGCCTGGAGAGGCCTCAAAATCTACATCGCCACTGGCGTCCCCCCCCGGGCTGGGGAGGCGGTGAGGGCGTACCAGGCCACAAAGGTCGAATTCGAACTACCTTTCGATTACTCCCCCGTCACCTCCTGTTGACCCCGCAAGGCCTCTGGCACCTCATCATCCTCCCTGGTCGAAGGGCAGGGGATCGCCAGACCGACCACCTCCCGCAGCCCAGGGCTTCGGAGCCACCTCTCAATAGGAACCTTTTAAAAGGCACCTCTCAAGAGCCACCTCTCCAGAGGGGCGCAAGGTCGCGAACGGCGGGGAGGTCACCGGAAGATCCACCCCTTCTTCTGGGATTTTCTGCTTAAAATCAGGAATCGGGCCCAGTTCAGACCCTTTTTCAGAGAAGGCATTTATATCAAGTCCGCGCCAAAAAGCCGCTGTCGTTTAAGGTGATCTTCTATGGCCAAGATTAGAGCAGGCGTTCTGGGTGCGACGGGAGCGGTAGGACAGCGTTTCATTGAACAGCTCTGGGACCATCCCTGGTTTGAACTCACAAGCCTCGCCGCCTCCGAGAGGAGCGCGGGAAAGAGGTACAGCGAGGCGGCCCGCTGGCGGCTGGAGCACGACCTTCCCGCGGAGGTGGCCGATATGACCGTCGTCAACGTCGACCCAAAAGAGGTGAAGGCGGACGTCGTCTTCTCGGCCCTGCCTGCCGACGAGGCGAAGAAGGCGGAGGCCGAGTTTGCGAAAGCGGGGTTTGCCGTGGCGAGCAACGCCAGTGCCTACCGGGCAGAGCCGGATGTCCCCCTCTTGATCCCCGAGTGCAACGCCGATCACCTCGACCTCGTCGAGGTTCAGCAGAGGAAGCGGGGCTGGGATGGCTACATCGTCACAAACCCCAACTGCACCACCATCATGTTCGCCCTGACCCTCAAGCCCCTTATGCCTATGGATATCCAGCGGGTGATAGTCGCCTCGATGCAGGCGGTCAGCGGCGCCGGCTACGAGGGGGTCCCCTCCATGGCTATACTGGGCAACATCATCCCCTTCATCTCCGGGGAGGAGGAGAAGGTGGAGCGGGAGGCCCAAAAGATCCTGGGGACCTTCGACGGTGAGCGGATCGTCGACGCCCCCTTCGCCGTCAGCGCCAGCTGCCACCGGGTCCCCGTCATGGACGGCCACACCATGGCCATTTGGGCGGAGATGGCCGCCGACCCCACCCCCGAAGAAGTGAGGGAGGCCTTCCTCAACTTCAACCCCGGCCTCGGCGACCTTCCCACGGAGCCGAAGAGGCCGATCATCGTCCGGGACGAGCCTGACAGGCCCCAGCCGAGGCTCGACAGGAACGCCGGGAAAGGGATGGCCGTCTCCGTCGGCCGGATCCGGGAGGGGATCCGCTATATCGCCATGGGCCACAACACCGTCCGGGGCGCCGCCGGGGCGAGCGTCCTGAACGCCGAGATCCTCTCCAAGAAGGGAATGCTTTAGATGCTGATCATAGCCTGGGAGGTGACGGGGGCCTGTAACCTCACTTGCGAGTACTGCCGGGCCTCGGCGACGCCATCGCCGGCAGACGGCGAGCTGTCGACGAAGGAGGCGCTGGCCTTCATCGACGAG
This sequence comes from Candidatus Methanocrinis natronophilus, assembly GCA_029167045.1. Classification (GTDB taxonomy): domain Archaea; phylum Halobacteriota; class Methanosarcinia; order Methanotrichales; family Methanotrichaceae; genus Methanocrinis; species Methanocrinis natronophilus. The sequence continues at coordinate 1,827 of JARFPK010000028.1, read as the reverse complement.
GTGGCCCCACGGCGGCCTATGTTGATCCTCAGCGGTGGGGAGCCCCTCCTCCGCAGAGACATCTTCGATATCGCAAGATATGCCACGGGCAGGGGCGTCAGGGTATCCCTGGCGACGAATGGGACCCTCCTCACCCCCGAGACCGTCGAGAGGATCAGGGGGGCGGGGATCATCCGGGTCTCCATCAGTCTCGACGGTCCCGACCCCGAGATCCACGACCTGGCCAGGGGTGAGGGGTCCTTCGACCTTGCCATGGGAGGCATAGAGAACCTCCGGGGGCGGGTCGATTTCCAGATCAACATGACCGTCACCAAGGAGAACCTTTCTCTGGTGGGGGCCACCATGGACCTGGCCGAGGAGCTCGGAGCCGTCGCCTTCCACATCTTCTTCCTCGTCCCGACGGGCCGGGGGAGGGAGGAGGAGCTGGTGGACCCAGGAGAGCAGGACGAGATCCTCCGGCAGGTGGCCCGCGACTCCAGGAACAGGAAGATGGAGGTGAAGGTAACCTGCGCCCCCCAGTACGGCCGCATAATCCGAGAGGTCCTCGCCGCATCCGAGAGGAGGGGGGTTATGGGGAGCGCCTGCCTGGCGGGGACGAACTTCGTCTTTGTATCCAGGACCGGAGACGTCTCTCCCTGCGGCTACCTTCCCATCGTCGCCGGGAACGTCAGGGAGGAGAGGTTCTCGGATATCTGGGAGGGCTCTCAGGTGTTGATCGACCTGCGGAAGAGGGAGCTGGTTGGAAGGTGCGGCGGGTGCGAATACCGGGAGGTCTGTGGCGGGTGCAGGGCCAGGGCCTACGCCATAGCCGGTGACTATCTCGAATCCGACCCTCTATGCAGCTATCGGGAGGCCTGAAATTTTGAAATCCTTTTCAACCGGAGATGAAGGGGTAGAGGATCGGAGTACTGAGGGGGAGGGGGCCGGAGATGAGAGGGTCGAAGGCCAGACTGTGGGGGCGGAGAGGCCAGACCTCGACGATCTCGACCGGAGGCTTCTCGAGCTGGTCCAGGAGGAGTTCCCCCTGACGCCCAGGCCCTTCCTCGCCCTGGGGGAAGCTCTCGGGGTCGGCGAGGTGGAGGCGATCCGGAGGGCAGAGAGGCTCCGGGACCTGGGTATCATCAGAAGGATAGGCCCGGTCATAGACATGAGGCGGCTCGGATTCTCGGGGGTCCTGGTATCCCTCCCCGTCTCCGACGGGAGGATGGAAGAGGTGGCGGAGATCGTCAACGGCTATCAGGAGATCTCCCACAACTATCTCCGGCCGAATGATACGGGGTATAACATGTGGTTTACGGTATCTGCCTCGGAGGCGAGGATCGAAGAGATCCTATCGGAGATAAAAGAGAGGACGGGCCTTCACCAGCTCGTGCTGCCCACCAGGAGGATATTCAAGATAGGCGTCCGGTTCGATATCCCCGGATGATGGGGCGATACCGCAGATCTTAGGGTCCTCGTCGGCGATATGTAAAGTGGGACCCGTCTATCTGACCCGGCTTTCGCATCACCCCCCTAGATCCGGCTGCGGGACTTCGGCCTGATCTCTCCATCTCCTCCGGAGGATCTTGCAGTCTCCACCGGCTGGTTAAAGAGATATGACGCAGGATTCAGCGCCTATAGCCGGGCAGGGGAGGGCCTTACCCTCCGGAGCCGTCCCTCGACCGGGATTATAGCCTAGATCCCGGGGTTTAACTTGTAGGATCGGAAAGGACGAATCGGGAAGTCCCCATCCTTCAGGGTGGGGATGAAAGCGGAGTCCTTCCCTTTGTTTCTGCTAACCGATAACTATTTAATGGAATGATGGGATGTACACATTCTGGTAAATCC